>NZ_JAYMSC010000011.1:0-267372 GCF_038900775.1 Paraburkholderia sp. JHI869 | reverse complement strand
ATGTGACTCGGGACGCGACGCCAGCCGGCCCGTTTTGTTTTTGCATCGCCTTGCGCGGCTTTCGCTGCGCGTAAGGCATCGCCACAACGACAGGAGACGAAACATGCAGATCCGCGGCAGCGTATTTCTCATCACCGGCGGCGCGTCGGGGCTCGGTGCGGCCAGCGCACGCCTCATCGCGGCCGAAGGCGGCAAGGTCGTCATCGCCGACCTCAACGAGGAAGCGGGCAACGCGCTCGCCAAAGAACTGGGCGGCGTGTTCGTGAAGTGCGACGTCGCGAGCGAGGAGGACGGCGCGCGCGCCGTAGAAGCGGCAACCGCGCTTGGCACGCTGCGCGGCCTCGTGAACTGCGCGGGCATCGCGCCCGCCGTGAAGACCGTGGGCAAGGACGGCCCGCATCCGCTCGACACGTTCTCGAAGACCATCTCGGTCAACCTGATCGGCACCTTCAACATGATCCGCCTCGCGGCGGCCGCCATCGCCCAGACGGCGCCCGGCGAAGGCGGCGAGCGCGGCGTGATCGTCAACACGGCGTCGGTGGCCGCTTACGACGGCCAGATCGGCCAGGCGGCCTACGCTGCGTCGAAGGGCGGCGTCGTCGCGATGACGCTGCCGATCGCGCGCGACCTTTCGCGCAGCGGCATCCGTGTGATGACGATCGCGCCCGGCCTCTTCGAAACGCCGATGCTGCTCGGCATGCCCAAGGAAGTGCAGGACGCGCTCGGCGCGATGGTCCCGTTCCCGCCGCGCCTCGGCAAGCCGGATGAGTACGCCATGCTCGTCAAGCAGATCGTCGAGAATCCGATGCTCAACGGCGAGGTGATCCGTCTGGACGGCGCGATCCGCATGCAGCCGAAGTAACCGCGCGCCCTGCTCCCGCGCGAAAAAAAGCCCGCGATTGTCGTCGCGGGCTTTTTTGTCTGCGCTTTGCGCTCAAGCGCTTCAGTCGTTATCGAGCGTGCGCTGGCGCAGCTCATGCAGCTGCGCCTCGACGACGGTCGCGTCTTCCGCATCGGGGCGCTCGTCGAGATAGTGTTCGAGGTCTTCCAGCGCCGGGCGCAGATAGTCGAGCCGCGCATAAGCGAACCCCCGATCGCGCACTTCCTCGATGCTCTCCGGCAACAAAATCACGAGCCGCTGCTGGATAGCCAGCAGGCGCTGCCAGCGCTCCGTCTGCAGATACACCGATTTCAGGTTGCGCAGCATGCGCGCGACGATCTCGCGGCGCGTGGCCGGTTCGAGCAGCATGCGCAGCGCGCGCGCCACGGAGTCGCCGGCGTTGGCCACGAACGGTTCGAGCATCTCCACCATGTCCGACTCGGTGAGCGTGCGGCCCGTGGTGGGATCGAGCATCTCGTCGCCTTCGGGCAGCGCGACGCGCAGCAGAAAATGCCCCGGAAACGACACGCCTTTCACCGGCAGCCCGAGCTGCGTCGCCATCTCCAGATACAGCACCGCGAGCGAAATGGGAATGCCGCGCCGGCGCTTGAGCACGACGTTCAGGTGGCTGTTTTCGGGGTCGAGAAAGTCGTTGAGGTTGGCTGCGAACCCCATCTCGCGAAAGAAGCAGCGGTTGAGCACGGCAACCTGCTGGCGCACGTCCGCGCCTTCCGGCATGCGGCGCCGCACGCGCAACGCAAGTTCATCGATCTCGGCGAGCGTGCCTTGCAGATCGAGATCGGGATACGCGTCCTGCGCGATCGACAGCGCCGCCTCGGTGAGCGGCAGGCTTTCGTCGTCGGCAACGAGCGCGCTGAAATAGTCCAGAACTCGCGTAGTCATCGTGGTCACTTCGCCCGCCTCTTGAAATACGCGTATTTGAAGCCCATCAACCAAAGCATACCGAAATATAGCGCCGCGAACAGGACGAGGCACGCTCCGAGCAAGGCGATGCGCGCGAGCGGTTCATGACGCATCGCGATCCAGTCGTAGCTGATGGCGCACCAGTGCATCGCCCCTGCCAGCACAAGACATGCCCCGAGCAACTGTACGAAGAACGTCGTCCAGCCCGAGGACGGCATATAGATGCCGCGGCGGCGCAGCCCGATGAAAAGCAGCAGCGCGTTCATGCAGGCGCCAAGACCGACCGAAAGCGTCAAGCCCGCGTGCGAGAAGATCGGCACGAAGATGTAGTTGCTGATCTGCGTGGCGATGAGCACGCCCACGCCGATCTTGACCGGCGTTTTGATGTCCTGGCGCGCGTAGAAGCCGGGCGCAAGGATCTTGATGAGGATGAGGCCGACGAGCCCCACCCCGTACGCCGCAAGCGCGCGGCCCGTCATGATGACGGAGGTGGCGTCGAACTTGCCGTAGTGAAAGAGCGTGGCCGTGAGCGGCTCGGCGAAGAAAAAGAGCGCGACGGCAGAAGGCGCGGCGAGCAGGAAGGTCACGCGCAAGCCCCAGTCGAGCAGCGCCGAGTACTCGTGCGGATCGGCATCGACATGCGCTTTCGAGAGGCTCGGCAACAGGATCGTGCCGAGCGCCACGCCGAGCAGCGCGGTGGGGAACTCCATCAGGCGGTCGGCGTAGTTGATCCACGACACCGCGCCGGGCCCGAGACGCGAGGCGATATTGGTGTTGATGATGAGGCTGATCTGCGCGACCGAGACGGCGAACATGGCGGGCACCATCTTCGCGAGCACGCGCTTGACGCCCTTGTGCGCGAGCGCCTTGAGCGGGTTCAGGCCGATGCGCGGCATCATGTCGATGCGCTTGAGTCCCGGCAGTTGCACGATGAACTGCAGCACGCCGCCCACGATCACGGCCCACGCGAGCGCGTAGACCGGCTGCTTCATGTGCGGCGCGAAGGCCACGGCCGCCGTGATGAACGAGACGTTGAGCAGCACCGGCGCAAACGCGGGCAGCGAGAACTGCTTGTACGTGTTGAGCACGCCGGACGCGAGCGACGTCAGCGAGATGAACACGATATAGGGGAACATGATGCGCGTCATCGTGACGGCGAGCGGGAACGCCTGCCCGTCGCTCTTCAAGCCCGAAGCGACCACGATCACGACGAACGATGCGCCGAAAATGCCGAGCAGCGAGAGGACCGCGAGCACCCAGGCGAGCACGGTCGACGTGGCGTCGACGAGCGCGCGCGTGGCGTCGTGGCCCTTCTGGTTCTTGAACTCCGCGAGAATCGGCACGAACGCCTGCGAAAAGGCGCCCTCCGCCGAGATGCGGCGCAGCAGGTTGGGAATACGAAACGCGACGTAGAAAGCGTCGGTGTACTGACTCGCACCGAAGGCGCGCGCAATCAGCGTTTCTCGGGCCAGACCGGTCACGCGCGACAGCAGCGTGAAGCCGCTGACTGTCAGCAGGGCTCGGAATAGATTCATGGGGCGGTAATTATACGGGCGTCGTCCGCTCCATCGCGGATGCGCTGCGCAATGGTCGACGCAAAACCCCGCGCGAGGGCGCAGGCGACCGGGGACAAAGACAAAGCGCGGTGATTGTGACCGCGTCGCGTGAAAGGCGTTCACCTCCCGGAGCGCCCGCCTTCCCTTCGCTGATGCGCCGTGATTGCCACCCTGCGGATTCTGTTGCTATAATCATCGGTTCGCGTCTTCCCAGAAGGCACGAAACGCGTCTTGGAAAGAGGGCAGGAAACTGCTCTGGCACAAAAGGCGCGGCCGGTTAAGCAAAAAGCGACTGGCAAATACCGTTTTGAACACGCCGGCCACGCTGCCGGAAGTTCGAATCCAGGCAAAGAGCGTCGGTAGAACCACGCTCCGCAATCACAAGGAATCGCAATGGCAAACTCCGCACAAGCACGCAAGCGCGCCCGTCAGGCCGTTAAGGCAAACTCGCACAACTCGGCACTGCGCTCGAAGTTCCGCACCGCCATCAAGGCTGTTCGCAAGGCAATCGAAGCCGGCGACCAGGCTAAGGCTGCTGAAGTTCTGAAGGCATCGGGCAAGACGCTCGACATCATCGCCGACAAGAAAATCGTTCACAAGAACAAGGCCGCTCGCAACAAGAGCCGCCTGGCTGCTGCCGTCAAGGCAATGCAAGCTGCACAGTAAAGAGATTCTGACGGCCGGCCACGGCTGGCAGTCTGCTCTTTGAGCTGCACGACAAAAAACCCGCTTCGGCGGGTTTTTTTGTTTTCGCCCCCACGCTCCTCTCGGGCACAAAGGGGCACATACGGGCACAAACAGGCACAAACAGGACACAAAAAAACCCGCCAAAGCGGGTCCGTTCGCTGCCGCGGGCGCGCACTTAGCGCACGGTGGCTTGCTGCGTGGCGTGATCGTGCGGCAGTTCGCACGCCTCGGTCACGACGAGGTCGTTGTCCTTCGCGAAATTCATCACGAAGTTAAAGGCCATCGGCTCGACGTCCTTCAAACGCGAATCCAGCACCACGACCTTGAGGTCGCCGATCATCGTCGGGCGCACATAGAGCGAGTAGCGCAGATAGGCGTTCGGGCCGCGCGCATTGGCCGACGCCTTCGGGCCGAAGCTCGACATCACCCCGGCCAGACGCTCCGACCAGTCGCTCGGACGAAACTTCTTCCCCGCGCTGGTGATGCCTTGAATGAAGTATTCGGTTGGAGCTTCGTCGGCCATGCAGGAGTACCTGTGTGTGTAGCTGCTGGGTGCGTTTGCAGCATGTAACGGCGGCACGAGCGCTGCGTCCGCGCCGGTACCTCGCGGGTACCGCGGAACGCTGGCCGCGGGGATCGCCCGCCGCCACGCGCATGGACAGTCCGATGGATCGGGAACGGCTGCCGCGCACCCCGCCTGGCGTGAAGTCTCGAAAATCGCCGCCGCTGCCACACGCTGTCACAAGTAGGTCTCGCAACGGGATCGACGGGACGATTTCGTGGCGCACTGCCAGTCAGCGCACAGGCCGTTTCCAGGGGCTTGCCTGCCGTTGCCGCGCGGTGTCGCCACCTTGCCGCTGGTGTTGCCACCCAACGTTCAGGGCCCGTTTGTCGTGCCTAAGAAATCTCTGGGATTATAGCGCACGGACCGTTTTGACGCAGTGCACACAAGGCACTTGAAAGGCTAAATCCGGGCCCTCGCGATGCCCGCAAAACAGTCAGGAACGGCATCACGAAAGCTCCTGCCACCACGCGCCAAAGCACCCTGCCTAAATATTGGGCAACTCGTCAAATTGCGCAAAATCCTTTATGCTGCTTTGACTTACCACCAACCGCAGCGGCGTCGCCGGCCCAATCCTGCAGTTCGAGGCCGGATCGGGCGCCGTTTTTGTTTCATGACCTCCCGGACCATACGCCATTACCTGCAGTTCAAGGATTTCTCCCTTGACGAATATGAATATGTGCTGGAGCGCGCGCGCATCCTGAAGCGCAAGTTCAAGAACTACGAGACCTATCACCCGCTGCACGACCGCACGCTGGCGATGATCTTCGAGAAGAGTTCCACGCGCACGCGCCTCTCGTTCGAAGCGGGTATCTTCCAGCTGGGCGGCCACGCCGTGTTCATGAACACGCGCGACACGCAGCTCGGCCGCGGTGAGCCGATCGAAGATTCGGCGCAGGTCATCTCGCGCATGGTCGACATCATCATGATCCGCACGTTCGGCCAGGACATCCTGGAGCGCTTTGCCGAAAGCTCGCGCGTGCCGGTCATCAACGGCCTCACGAACGAGTACCACCCTTGCCAGGTGCTGGCCGACATCTTCACGTTCTACGAGCACCGTGGCCTGATCCGCGGCAAGACCGTGGCGTGGGTCGGCGACGCCAACAACATGCTCTACACGTGGATCGAAGCCGCGCAGATCCTCGGCTTCAAGCTGCGCATCTCCACGCCGCCGGGCTATCCGCTCGATCCGGCGCTGGTCGCGCCGGAAAGCAAGCCGTTCTATGAAGTGTTCGAGGACCCGCACGACGCCTGCGACGGCGCCGACCTCGTGACGACCGACGTCTGGACGAGCATGGGCTTCGAGGCGGAAAACGAAGCGCGCAAGCAGGCCTTCGCCGACTGGTGCGTGGACGCGCCGATGATGGCCCGCGCCAACGCCGACGCCCTCTTCATGCACTGCCTGCCCGCGCACCGCGGCGAGGAAGTGAGCGCCGAGGTGATCGACGGCCCGCAGAGCGTGGTGTGGGACGAGGCGGAAAACCGCCTGCACGTTCAGAAGGCGCTCATGGAGTTCTTGCTGCTCGGCCGCTTGAACCACTGAGCGTCGCGTAAGCCATCATGAAAAAGCCGACCCGAGGGTCGGCTTTTTTGTGCCCGCTGCGGCTCGCGCGTCAGACCGTTTCGCCAAGACGCCGCGCCAGCGACTTCAGGAGCGGCGCCACGCGCTCGCGGAACACGTCGGGCCCCATCGACGAAGCCGGGCCGCTGCAGCTGAGCACGAGCCACTGCCGCTCGCGCGGCTCGCGAAACGGCACCGCCACGGCGTTGACGTCTTCGTGCCAGTCGCGAAACGAATAGCAGCACCCTTCCCTGCCGAACACTTCGATCTCGCGTTTTGCGGCCTCGACCAGCGCAGGCCCTTCGGTGCCCGCTGTCTTTTCCAGTTCCGCGAACAACGCCATACGCACGTCGATTGGCTGCACGGCCAGGTACGCGCGGCCCATCGAGCTCGTGAGCATCGACAGCCGCGAGCCCGAGGCGAGGCCGAGCGTGAGCGCCGTCTCGCTGCGGATCGTCTCCAGATAAATCACGTCGAGGCCGTCGCGGCACCCGAGCGACACCGCCGCGCCCACCTCGCGCGCGAACGCGCGCATATGCGGGCGCGCGAGTTCGAGCGTGTCCGTGCCCGAAAGCAGCGCAAAGCCGAGTGACAGCACCCCGGCGTCGAGCGCATATTTGCCGAGCGATTCGTCAAAACGCAGATAGCCGAGCACAGTGAGCGTGTACGCGAGCCGATTCACGGTCGCCTTCGGCAGCCCAGTACGCTCCACGAAATCGCGGTTGCCGAGCAGCGTTTCGCCGGGGCGGAACGCCCGCAGCAGGTCGAGCCCGCGGGCGAGCGCCACGACGAATTTGCGCTCGTCGATCGGGCCCTCAGCCAGCGAAGAAGAAAAAGATGAAGTCGTAGTCATTCCGGATGCGGACATGGGCGCCCTGGTGCTACACTAAAGTCAATTTGCAAAACATTGTTTCGCATAGCGGAACTCGAGTCAAGCGCAAATTCGCCCAATCAAGGATTCAGGAAAGGAAGGAGAGACACCATGGCCGCACACGCCCAGTTCCATTGGGAAGACCCGCTTCTGCTCGACCAGCAGCTCACCGAAGAGGAGCGCATGGTGCGCGACGCCGCCGCCGCGTACGCCCAGGACAAGCTCGCGCCGCGCGTGCTGGAAGCGTTCCGCCACGAGAAGACGGACGCCTCGATCTTCCGCGAGATGGGTGAAGTCGGCCTGCTCGGCCCGACGATTCCCGAGCAATACGGCGGCCCCGGCCTCAACTACGTGGCCTATGGCCTGATCGCGCGCGAAGTGGAGCGCGTCGACTCGGGCTATCGCTCGATGATGTCGGTGCAGTCGTCGCTCGTGATGGTGCCGATCTTCGAATTCGGCTCGGAAGCGCAAAAGCAGAAGTACCTGCCCAAGCTCGCCAGCGGCGAGTGGATCGGCTGCTTCGGCCTCACGGAGCCGAACCATGGCTCGGACCCGGGCAGCATGGTCACGCGCGCGAAGAAGGTGAACGGCGGCTACTCGCTCTCGGGCGCGAAGATGTGGATCACGAACTCGCCTATCGCCGACGTGTTCGTCGTCTGGGCGAAGCTCGAGGAAGACGGCAAGGACGACATCCGCGGCTTCATTCTGGAGAAAGGCTGGAAGGGTCTCTCGGCCCCGGCCATCCACGGCAAGGTGGGCCTGCGCGCGTCGATCACCGGTGAAATCGTGCTCGACGAAGTGTTCGTGCCGGAAGAGAACATCATGCCGGGCGTGAAAGGCTTGCGCGGTCCGTTCACGTGCCTGAATTCTGCACGCTACGGCATTGCCTGGGGCGCGCTCGGCGCCGCGGAATCGTGCTGGCACACGGCGCGGCAGTACGTGCTCGACCGCAAGCAGTTCGGCCGCCCGCTCGCGGCGAACCAGCTGATCCAGAAGAAGCTCGCCGACATGCAGACGGAAATCACGCTCGGCCTGCAGGGTTGCCTGCGTCTTGGCCGCATGAAAGACGAAGGCACGGCGGCTGTGGAGATCACGTCGATCATGAAGCGTAATTCGTGCGGCAAGTCGCTCGATATCGCACGCCTCGCCCGCGACATGCTGGGCGGCAACGGCATCTCCGACGAATTCGGCGTGGCGCGTCACCTCGTGAACCTCGAAGTGGTGAACACGTACGAAGGCACGCACGACATTCACGCGCTGATCCTCGGCCGCGCACAGACGGGCATTCAGGCGTTCTTCTGATCGTCGCCCTGCGCTACATCGCCTTCGCATGAAAAAACGCCGCACGATGGGCTTCGTGCGGCGTTTTTGTTTTGGCGCTGGCGCAACGGCTTACTTGTTCGGCTGCGGCGTCATGCGCAGATACGGACGCAGGGCCTTGTAACCCTTCGGGAATTTCTGCTTGATGACTTCTTCGTCCTTCAGCGACGGGACGATCACGACGTCGTCGCCCTGCTTCCAGTTGCCTGGCGTCGCGACCTGGTAGTGGTCGGTGAGCTGCAGCGAGTCGATCACGCGCAGCACTTCGTCGAAGTTGCGGCCCGTACTCGCCGGATAGGTGATGATGAGGCGCACCTTCTTGTTCGGGTCGATCACGAAGAGCGAGCGCACCGTGAGCGTCTCGTTCGCGTTCGGGTGGATCATGTCGTAGAGCGTGGACACCTTGCGGTCGCCGTCAGCGAGAATCGGGAAGCCCACGCTCGCCGCCTGCGTCTCGTTGATGTCCTTGATCCACTCGTTGTGCGACTGGGCGGTATCCACCGAAAGTGCAATCGTCTTCACGTTGCGCTTTTCGAATTCGTCCTTGAGCTTCGCGGTCAGGCCAAGCTCGGTCGTGCAGACCGGCGTGAAATCGGCCGGATGCGAAAACAGCACGCCCCAGCTATTGCCGAGCCACTCGTGAAACTTGATGCGGCCAATGCTCGAATCCTGCTCGAAGTCAGGTGCGATATCGCCAAGACGTAGACTCATGGTGCGGTTCCTGTGAACGAGGTGAACGGAGTTTGATCGATACGGGGCGCGCGGCCCGTTGATCCAGTAGACGTTTACAACACTCAAGCATACAGGCCCTGGTCGCGTGCCGCGAACGAACATCGCCTCACACCGGTATGAGTATTTGTAATTTTGAGCCGGCTGAACGAAACTTTAGGTGCCGGATCAGATCAATGACTCTCACCGCGCGCTTCTTTTGCGCGCGTGATTCAAAACCCCGTCCACACGCGTTCGTGGGAACGGATCGTGCGAATTCCGAGGTCGTGGCGGCGCGTCACGCTTGCCAGCGCCCGTATCTTTGTTACGATTCACGCGTGATGTGACACGATGGGAGCCAGTCAATGTCAGAGGTCAACAAGGAGAGGCTGATGTCCGATATCAAAACCGTCCTCGCGGATGCAGAGGACCTGCTCAAGCAGGCAGCGAGCGCTACGGGCGAGCGCGCTTCGGAATTGCGCGAAACGGCACTCTCGCGTCTGAAGCAGGCAAAAGAGAAGGCCGCCGACGTCCAGGTGGTCGTGGTCGAGAAAGGCAAGAAAGCGGCACGCGCCACCGACGACTACGTCCACGAGCATCCGTGGGCATCGATCGGCATCGCCGCCGGCGTGGGCGTGCTGGTCGGTCTGCTGATCAACCGCAAATAAAGCGGCGCTCGTCGCGCCACGCGGACGGTCTTGTGGCCGCTCGCGCGGCGCGCTCGAACGGCCGCTGGCAGCGAGTGCTTGACGTTTCGCTGGTGCGCCGCGCCGCCTGGTCTCGCCGGACGATCCCGCCGGCTGTTTTCTCTTGCGCATTGCTCGGGCAAAAGCCTGAGCCACCTGCCATCGCCATGACGACAGACACCCACTCGCAGCGACACGAACACGGGCCGTTGCGCCGACTGCTCGGCTCCGCGTCCGCGATGCTACAGACGCGGCTAGAGCTGATCGGCATCGAACTCGCCGAAGAGAAGGACCGCCTCATCGGCGTGCTCTTCCTTGGCCTCGCGGGGATGATGTTCGCGATGCTTGCGCTGATCGCGCTCACGGCGCTCGTTGCCATCGCCTTCTGGGACACCTACCGCCTGGAGGCGCTCGCCGGTCTTACGATCGTCTATGCGATCGCGGCGATTTTCTGCGGCCTGAAGGCGCGACGCGGCCTGCACACCGCGCCACTCGTGTTCCAGGCGACGCTCGAGGAATTCGAGAAAGACCGAGATGCCCTGCGCAACCCCTAGCCGCGAGCCAACCCCATGAACCAACCCCGAACGGACACCGCCTTTCGCCCCCGCCGCGGTCGCGCACACGACCTTTCGACGCCGCAGCTGCGCGCGCTGCGCAAAGAACTGCTGCTCGTGCGTGCGAGCGTCGAGCGCGCAGAAATGGCCGAAGCGCTCGTGGACATCCGCTCGACGGTCACGAACTTCAGCTGGCTGCGCTTCGTGGTGCCCGGATTCGGTCGCTCAGGCTCCGGCGGCGGCGGCGTGGTTTCCGGCCTCGGCAGCCTGCTCAAGGAATATCCGCTGGTCAGCTCGCTCGTTTCGCTCATCGTGGCGAAGCCGCTGCGCACGAGCATCGTGTCGGCCGCGCGCCCCGTTATCAAGTGGGGCGGCCTCGCCTTTACGGCGTGGGAGGCATATCGCGTATGGCAGCAGGTGCGGCGCCAGCGCGGCGGCTCAGCAACCTCGCCCGCGAGCGCCAGGTCCGACGAAGACGACATCACCGGCTGATCGCGGCCCGCTCGCCGGGTCCACGGCGTTCACCGGTCCCTCCAGCACATTTGCGTAGCCGCCGCGACAGCGCCGCCCCCTGCAGCGTGGTTGCTACGCGCGCCGGTTGCGTCGAGTACGAAAGCACCGCAGGCATCACCGCGCATCGGCCCAGTGTCCACAGGATCGGCTGCGATGGCGTAGCCGCCATTGGACTCGTCGGCGGGCATCAGGTGCAAGCGGTAGATGGGCCTTCCCGTCGGGGGCGCCTGGTCGAATCCCGTGGGCAAAGACAGCGTCGACGCGCTCTGCGTATCGACGAGTTGCGCCGCACGATAGAGCGCGGCCACGGCGTCGATGCGATGTCCCCGCGCGATCTGCGCGCTCCATCCCGGCAAAGCGAAGGCCGCGACGATAGCCGCCACCGCCAGCGCGATGACCAGTTCGAGCAGTGTGAACGCGTTGTACCGGTTTCTCTCCACCTTTCCTCCCGTCTGCCTCGTCAAAACGGCCTCGCGACGACGTGCCGCCAGTGATGCTCGACGCGCGTCGCCTCGCCCGCGGTTTCGATGACCAACTGGTCCTGCAGCCAGCTTTGCGCATCTTCCGATGCGCCGAACCCACGCGTCGTGACGAGATACGCGCGCGCCAGCGGACGGCTCTCGACGCGCCAGGCCTCGACGAAGCATTGCGGCGCGCGCGCAGACCCCGGCCACGTGGCCACGGGCGCAACGGCCTGCCGCTCGAAGCTCTCCTGTCTGCGCCACGCTTGCGGCTCGCCGGACTGCGCAGCGGCCGCAGGCGCGGCCAGCGTGCCGTTCGTCAGCGCACGCGAGCACAACACGAGCGCGGCGTCTGCGGCATGGAAGGACTGCAGATGATCGGCGACGGCATCTGCGTTGCGCCGCGCCAGTAGCGCAGCCTCGAACCACCCCGCCGAGGTCACGAGCATCATCGCGACGATGAGCAGCACAACCGGCAGCGCCACGCCGCGACGACCGGTGCCTGTGCGAAGCTTCCGGCGATAGCGCGCTCTCACGACGCCGCCGGCAGAACGTTACGCAGCACGATGTGCCGCCAGAATACTTGTCGAGCTCGCCCATCCGCACCGACCGCCTGCACACCATCGCAATCGACGTAGCGCAGGCGCCGCGACAAAGCCGCCCCGCGCACCTGCACACACAGATCGACCGCCACGACCGACGCCCACTGATCGCGCGTGAGCGCCGAAGCCTCGACCGCCTGCGCCGCGCCAGCCGCCCAGTAGCGCAAGCGCAGACGCTCGACGCCCTCGACGAGCGGCTGCGCCGTGCCGACCTTGCCGGAGCCCTCGCAGTAAAGCTCGGTCTCGCCGGTCGAACCGCTCACCTTGGCGTGGTACCGATTCACGATTTCGACGCCCGCCGCACCAACCGCCTGCCCAAGGCAGTCGGTGACCTGGCCGTTTGAGGCGGGCCACGTCGAGACACTGTCGCCTTGATAGCGCACGGCCACTCCATCGGAGCGGCTCGACAACGACTCGCAGGCAAGCGCTCCATCGGCGCCGGTCGGGCGCCCGGCAGCGCAGCCGAAGATCGATGTGCCGGCAAGCGGCGAGCGTGCATCCGCGGCAACAAAGCCGGCCATCTGGATCTGCTCGCCAATCAACATCAACGCATTCATGCCGGCCTCGTGGATGCGCGAGGCGTCGCTCGCATATACGTAGGCCTGGCGCTGCGTGCGGTAGGCCGAGAGCGCGCCAAGCGTCACTACGAGGCCGAGCGCCACCGCGATCGTCAGTTCGAGCAGTGTGTGGCCGGTATGGCGCACATGGGCGACGCGCTCGCTCATCGCAAAAACGCCAGGGCGACGCAGGCGCGCCCAGCGGGCACAGCGGCATCGATACACGGCGCGACCCGCAAATCCGCCGCCGCCCCTGACGCCGCGCCGAACGGTGTTGCTGCCCAACTCACGGACGCAATCGATGCGTCGCCGCCCTCGCTCGACGTGGTCAGCCGCCCCTCGGGCACGACGCTCGCCGTCAGCGCCTTCCATCGATCCGTCGTAGCGCTCGTTGAACCTGCCACGCGCGCGGCTTCGGCAATGGCGTCGGCGGCAAACGAAGCGCGCTCGCGCGCCGCTGCTAGCTGCGCGTGCCGGGCCAGCCCGAGTTGCGTGCTCATCAGGCCGAGCCCGCACATCGCCATGACCCCGAGTGCGATGGCGACTTCGAGCAGCGTCGATCCGCGCACGCCCTGCTCGCCCACCCGGCTCATGACGCCCCCGCGCATGCGCCGTCGCTGACGCGTGCCCGGCCCCCCGCGGCGATGCGTATGCAGCGCCGCCAGCCCGAGCCGCGTTGTGCTGCCGTCGTGGCACGTGGGGCAATCTCAAAGTTGCGCAAGCTGCCAATGGTCTGCCCCGCCGGCGGCGAAAACGTGATGGCGGTGAGCCCCGACGCCACGCTAATCGCATCAAGCTCCGGCTGGATGCGCAACGGGATATACGCGCCTGCGCGCTCGATCATGACAGCCCAGCCGCAGGACCAGTCGGCAAGACCGGACGGACACGCTTTCGCCGCCGCAAGGCAGTTGCGCGCAGTGTCGACGCGGCAAACGGTGATGCGCGCCTTACGCCGTATTGCCTCATTGCGCGCGTAGGCGAGCGTGCCGAGCATCGCGTTCGCGCGCGCATCGACCTGATCGCGCACGCGCCACGCGGTAAAAACGGGCGTGGAAACCGTCGCGCAGATCGCCAGCAAGACGATGACGACCATGGTCTCGACGAGCGTGAATCCTCGGTACTTCATCAGCAATCCTTAGTTTGAGCGGATTGCCATCAATCTACGGACGAAAGCGAAACGAAACAATTAGCCGAACGGCTAGCTGGTGCGCGCAGTGTCGGCTCGCGAGAATGCAAGCGTTACGACAGCGGCAAGGCAGGAGGGAAGAAAAATGCGAATGCGCTCAGCGCTTTTTCGTGGGGTGGTTGGCAGCACCCGCACGGCGGAATTCCTCGATCACGTCTTCGAATTCGGAGACGTCCTCGAAGCGTCGGTACACCGAAGCAAACCGTACGAACGCAACCTTGTCGAGTTCGCGCAACTCGCCCATCACGAGCTCGCCAAGGCGCTCGCTGCGCACTTCGCGCTCGCCGCTGCCGAGCAGTTGATACTCGATGCGGGCAACCGCCGCATCGATCGCGTCGGCTGCAACGGGCCGCTTGCGCAGCGCCAGTTGCATGCTCGCCATGATCTTGCGGCGGTCGAATTCCGTGCGGCTGCCATCCTTCTTGACGATGGCCGGCATCGCCAGCTCGACCCGCTCGTACGTCGTGAAACGCTTGTCGCAGGCCGGGCAGCGGCGGCGGCGCCGGATCGCGGCGCCGTCTTCGGACACGCGCGAGTCAACGACCTGCGTGTCTTCGTGCCGGCAAAAGGGGCAGCGCATGGGTTATCGCGTGGCTTAGCGGTAAACCGGGAAACGCTTCGTCAGCTCGGCGACCTGCGCCTTGACGCGCTCGATCGTGGCCGCGTCTTCCGGATTGTCGAGCACGTCGGCAATCAGGTTGCCCACCTGCTCGGCTTCCTTCACGCCAAAGCCGCGCGTCGTCATGGCCGGCGAACCGAGGCGGATACCGCTCGTGACGAACGGCTTTTCCGGGTCGTTCGGAATCGCGTTCTTGTTCACCGTGATGTGCGCGGCGCCCAGCACGGCTTCAGCCGCCTTGCCGGTGATGTTCTTCGCGCGCAGGTCCACGAGCATCACGTGGCTTTCCGTGCGGCCCGAGACGATGCGCAGACCGCGCTTGACCAGCGTTTCGGCCAGCACGCGCGCGTTTTCGACCACGTGCTGCTGGTAGGTCTTGAACTCCGGCGAAAGCGCTTCCTTGAACGCCACGGCCTTGCCCGCGATCACGTGCATGAGCGGACCGCCCTGGATGCCCGGGAAGATGGCCGAGTTGATCTGCTTCTCGAACTCCGCCTTCATCAGGATCACGCCGCCGCGCGGGCCGCGCAGGCTCTTGTGCGTGGTCGTGGTGACGAAGTCGGCGTGCGGAACGGGGTTCGGGTAGACGCCCGCGGCGATCAGGCCGGCGTAGTGCGCCATGTCGACCATGAAGTACGCGCCGACGGCCTTCGCAACCTTGGCGATGCGCTCGAAGTCGATACGCAGCGCGAATGCCGAAGCGCCCGCGATGATCAGCTTCGGTTTGGTTTCGTGCGCGCGCTTTTCGAGGGCTTCGTAATCGATATCCTCGTTGGCGTCGAGGCCATAGCTCACGACGTTGAACCACTTGCCGCTCATGTTGAGCGCCATGCCGTGCGTGAGGTGACCGCCTTCGGCGAGGCTCATGCCCATGATCGTGTCGCCCGGCTTGAGCACGGCGAAGAACACGCCCTGGTTGGCCTGCGAACCGGAGTTCGGCTGAACGTTCGCCGCTTCGGCGCCGAACAGTTCCTTCACGCGGTCGATCGCGAGCTGCTCGACGATATCCACGTATTCGCAGCCGCCGTAATAGCGCTTACCGGGGTAGCCTTCGGCGTACTTGTTGGTGAGCTGCGAACCCTGCGCGGCCATGACCGCGGGCGAGGTGTAGTTTTCCGACGCGATGAGCTCGATGTGCTCTTCCTGGCGGCGGTTTTCGAGTTCGATCGCCTTGAAGAGTTCGGGATCGACGTTGGCGATGGTGCTTTCGGCTCTGTCAAACATACGGATTCCGTTAAGTGTGTTCAGGTTGACCGGGTCTCGCGCGGAACGCGTAGCGGGTACGCGGCGCTGCTGGCGAAGAGGCCAGCCTTGACGTGGCAGAAGGAGGTGCCGCACACGCGAGGCAGGACAGCCACGGCCGGTCAAGGCCCAGCAGCGCTAATGAAAGCGCGCGGAATCAGGCTGCCCAGGCGAACGGCAAAACGGCACCCCGCGCTTCACGGTGGGTCGTTCCACCTTGAGTCCCCAATAGCGAGCGCATTGCTACCTCTAATGCTGCCATTTCGGAACCCTATCGCCAGTCACGCAGGGATTGAGCGCGTTAGTGTATTGGAACGGCAGGGAATAGGCAACCGCCCGCCCCCAGTGCGCTCGGGCGCCCCGCGGCGTGGGGCGCGAAGGGCGGCGGCCGCGGCCATGCGGGCCTCGCGCGTTCTGTCCCTTCCTTGCCGCAGCGCGGCATTGGAAGTAGGCTTTCCCCTTTCTTCGCCTTCTACCGACCAGGGAGCCACCATGATCGTTTTCGTCACCGGCGCGTCCGCAGGATTTGGCGCCGCCATCGCGCGTGCCTTCGTCAAGGGCGGACATCGCGTCGTCGCCACGGCCCGCCGCAAGGACCGCCTCGACGCGCTCGCCGCCGAACTCGGCGACGCCCTTCTGCCCATCGAACTCGACGTGCGTGACCGCGCAGCAGTCGAAGCCGCGCCAGGCGCGTTGCCGCCCGAGTTCGCCGGCGTCGACGTGCTGGTCAACAACGCCGGCCTTGCGCTCGGCGTGGAGCCGGCACAGAAGGCCGACCTCGACGAGTGGGAAACCATGATCGAGACCAACTGCACGGGCCTCGTGCAGGTCACCCATGCGTTCCTGCCCGGCATGGTCGCGCGTAACCGCGGCCACATTTTCAACCTCGGTTCGGTGGCGGGCCGCTGGCCGTATCCGGGCGGCAACGTCTACGGCGCCACCAAGGCGTTCGTGCGCCAGTTCAGCCTGAACCTGCGCGCGGACCTCGCGGGCACCGCGCTGCGCGTGACCGACATCGAGCCGGGCCTGTGCGGCGGCACCGAGTTCTCGAACGTGCGCTTTCGCGGCGACGACAGCAAGGCGGCCAACGTCTACAAGGACGTGCAACCGCTCACGGCCGAGGACATCGCCGACTCGATCTACTGGATCGCCACGCGCCCCGCGCACGTCAACATCAACACGATCGAACTGATGCCCGTTGCCCAGACTTTCGCGGGTCTGAGCATCCATCGCGGCTAAAATTACCTTACAAATTTTATACTTACGTCAGTAGCACGAAAGACGTAGGGGCCGCGCGTTCCGGTAGAATGCGCGGCATGGAAAATTCCACAAGCAAGCCGGACGCGGTGTCGTCACCGGCCGGGCGCGGTTTTACGTGGCCGGTACGCGTCTATTACGAGGACACCGACGCTGGTGGCATCGTGTTTTACGCGAATTACCTGAAGTTCTTCGAACGTGCGCGCACCGAATGGCTGCGCGCGTGCGGCGTCGATCAGCGTCGGCTCGCCGAGGAAACGGGCGTGCTTTTCGTCGTGCGCAGCACCGCGCTCGACTACCGTTCGCCCGCGCGCCTCGACGACGTCGTCACGACTGTGAGCCGCGTCGAAAAGCTTGGCCGCGCCTCGGTCGACTTCATGCAGGAAGCGTGGCGCGATGACACGCTGCTCGCCACGGGCATCATTCGTGTCGCCTGCGTCGACAGTGCAGCCATGCGCCCCGCACCCATTCCGGCCCCCGTTCATGAAGCATTGCAGCGGGGACCACAGAAAGACCTGTACGCCGTGTCAACGGCAGTGCAGTAATTACCGTTGATACGACGCCAGTGAACTCGCGCCGGTCAATGCAGGACCAAGCAGGGTTCGGCCGCGACGGCGCGAGAGCTTCCCAACCGCCTACGGGAAGCCTTGCGTTGTCTTGCAGCCGCTCGCCCCTTTCGGGACGTCACAACGAACCTATATGAACACTACACAAGATCTGTCGATCATTTCTCTCGTTCTTAATGCGAGCATACTGGCACAGGCGGTGATGGGGCTTCTTCTGCTCATGTCGCTGATTTCCTGGACTTTCATCTTCCGCAAGTGGTTCGCGATCCGCCGGGCGCGGTCCCAGACAGAGCGCTTCGAGCGAGACTTCTGGTCAGGCGGCGACCTGCAGGCGCTTTATCAGAGCGCAGCCAACAACCGTCACACGATCGGCGCGCTCGAGCGTATCTTTGAGTCGGGCATGCGCGAATTCCTGAAGGCCAAAGAGAAGCGCCTGAACGATCCGAGCCTCGTGCTCGACGGCGCCCGCCGCGCGATGCGCGCCGCCTTCCAGCGTGAAATGGACGCGCTCGAGGCGAACCTCTCGTTCCTCGCATCGGTTGGCTCGGTCAGCCCGTACATCGGTCTTTTCGGCACGGTGTGGGGGATCATGAACGCGTTCCGCGGCCTTGCGAACGTGCAGCAGGCCACGCTCGCGAACGTCGCGCCCGGCATCGCCGAAGCGCTGACGGCAACCGCGATCGGCCTGTTCGCCGCCATTCCGGCGGTGGTCGCGTACAACAGCTACGCGCACGACATCGACCGTCTGGCGATCCGCTTCGAAACCTTCATCGAAGAGTTTTCGAACATCCTGCAGCGTCAGGCCCACTAATCTTCACGAAGCAAGGAGTCGAAGATGGGAGGCTCAGTCCGTTCGAGCATGCGAGGCAGCCGCTCGCGCCGTGCAATGGCCGACATCAACGTCGTGCCGTACATCGACGTGATGCTGGTATTGCTCGTGATTTTCATGGTGACGGCGCCGCTCGTCGCTCCGTCAATCGTCAACCTGCCCACTGTGGGCGGGGCGTCGCAGCAGCAGCAAATTCCACCCGTCGTGGTCAATATTCGCCCCGACGGCAATCTGAGCGTACGCTACAAGGATGACTCCGGCGCCACGCAGCAGCAAACCATGTCGCGCGCCGATCTCAACGGCTTCGTCGCCGATCGCGAGCAGAGCCATCCCGACCAGCCCGTCGTGATCGCCGCCGACAAGTCCGTCAAATACGAGACGGTGATGAACGTGATGTCCGACCTGAAGTCGCATGGCGTCAAACGTGTCGGACTGCTCGTCAAATCGCAATGATCCGCAAGAACGATTCGTATCCGCTGCAGCCTCCGCGCGAGCGTGGCACGGGACGTGCTATCGCACTCGCGGTGATCATGCACGCGCTGCTCGGTCTGTTCCTCTATCACGGCATCCACTGGCAGAACAGCACGCCGGCGGGTGAAGAGGCGGAACTGTGGACCGAAGTGCCGGACCTGTCGACACCGAAGCCGCTGCCGCCGCCCGCGCCGGTCGCCCCTGCCCCGCCGCCGCCGCAAACCGAGGACGCCGACATTGCGCTGCAACAGCAAAAGCGTAAGCAGCAGGAAGCGCAGCGCGAGGCGCAACTGGCTGAGCAGCAGCGTCTGAAAGCGCAGCAGGAAGCCGACGCGAAACGCCAGCAGCAACTTGCGGCCCAGCAGGCTGCGCAGCTCGCCGCGCAGCAGAAGGCCCAAAAGCTCAAGCAGCAGCAAGAGCAGCAACAGGCCGCTGCCGAGAAGCAAAAGCAGCAGCAGGAACAGCAGGACGCTCTCAAGAAGCAGCAGCAGCAAGAAGATCAGCAGAAGCAGGCGAAGCTCGACGCGCAAAAGAAGGCCGACGCAGAGAAGGCGGCCAAGGCGAAGGCTCAAGCCGACGCCAAGGCGAAGCAACTCGACGCGGATCGCCGCGCCCGCATCGCGCAGATGCAAGGCTCGATGGGCGGCGGCGAAGGCACGAGCGGCAACGGTCTTGCGAAGAGCGGCACTGGCAGCGGCTCGGGCGGCAACGCGACGTCGCCGGGCTATGCGGAGAAGGTGCAGCGACGCGTGCGGCCGAACATCATCTGGTCTGGCGAGACGTCGGGGCTGGAGACGGTTGTAGCGGTACGCTGCTCACCCACGGGCACGCTGCTCTCGGCGCAGATACAGCGTAGCAGTGGCAATTCTTCGTGGGACGACGCCGCGTTGCGCGCTGTCCAGCGCTCGGATCCGATGCCGCTCGATACGAATGGCAAGGCGCCGTCGAGCTTTTTGATCACCTTGCGTCCAGCGGGCTAAAGGCGAGCGCAAAACGCAGAAAGATTGACGAAAGCCGGCGCGCAACAGTGGAACAAGGAACGATTCGAACGTTTTCGGGTCACTCTGCTGTTGCGCGGTATGACAAAATCGCTTTTTCAGGAAATATCACAGCATGACATTGATGACGAAGCTTGGCCTGCGAACCCTCGTCGCGTCCTGCCTGATCACGGCGGGCGGCGCGGCGAACGCACAACTCAACGTCCTCGTCACCGGCGTGGGCTCCACCCAGTTCCCCATCGCCACGGCTAACTTTGCCGGTGAAGCGAATTCGCCCGAGCAGGTCGCCGCCATCGTGCGCGCCGACCTGCAACGCAGCGGCAAATTCACGAACATCGACGCCGGCAGCGCACCGATCTCGGAAAACGACTCCGTCGACCTCGGCAGCTGGAAAGCCAAGGGCGCCAATGCGTTCGTTGCGGGCAGCGTGAACAAGCTCGCCAACGGCCAGTACGAAGTGCGCTTCAAGCTCTACGACACCGTGAAGGGCGAAAGCCTCGGCGGCCTCGTGCTCACGAGCCCCGCAAGCGGCCTGCGCATGAGCGCGCATAAGGTTTCGGACTACATCTATCAGAAGCTGCTCGGCGATCGCGGCGTGTTCGCCACGCGTCTTTCGTACGTAATCAAGACGGGCGGCCGCTTCCAGTTGCAGGTTTCGGACTCCGATGGACAAGACGCGCACATCGCGCTCTCGAGCCCCGAGCCGATCATCTCCCCGGCCTGGTCGCCCGACGGCACCAAGGTCGCTTACGTATCTTTCGAAAAGAAGAAGCCGATCGTCTACGTGCACGACCTGCCTACCGGTCGCCGCGTGATCATTTCGGACCAGAAGGGCAACAATTCGGCGCCGGCCTGGTCTCCTGACGGCCGCACGCTCGCAGTAGCACTGTCGCGCACGGGCAACACGCAGATCTTCGCCGTCAATGCCGACGGCTCCGGCCTGCACCGCCTCACGCAAGGCACGACGATCGACACCGAACCCAACTACTCTCCTGACGGACGCTGGATTTTCTTCACGAGCGACCGCGGTGGCCAGCCTCAGGTTTACAAGATGCCGGCCCAGGGCGAAAGCGCCGGAGCGGCACAGCGTGTGACGTTCACCGGCAACTACAATACGAGCCCGAAGGTCAGCCCGGACGGCAAGCAACTGGCGTACATCTCACGCACGGGCGGCGGATTTAAGCTGTACATTCAAGATCTGCAGTCCGGTGTCGCCACGGCGCTCACTGACACGACACATGACGAATCGCCCAGCTTCGCGGCGAACGGTCAGTACATTCTTTACGCCACTCAGGTGAACGGCCGTGGCGTGCTGGCTGCTGTATCGACCGACGGTCGTACGCGGCAAATCCTGTCCGTTCAGGGCGGCAGCGTACGCGAGCCGTCCTGGGGTCCTTTTATGCAATAACACTTCAGGAGAGAAAAAATGATGTCGAAGAAAGTACGCCTGGCCTTGGCCGTTTTGATGATCGGCGCACTGGCAGCATGCAAGTCGGGCGTAAAGGAAACGAATCCGAACGCCGGCGCGATGAACACCCAGCCGAACCCGAATGCGGTTGCCCAGGTGAACGTCGATGAGCTGAACAACCCGAACAGCCCGCTCGCCAAGCGCAGCGTGTACTTCGATTTCGACAGCTACGCCGTCAAGGACGACTACCAGTCGCTGCTGCAAGCTCACGCACAGTACCTCAAGACGCACCCGGAACGTCACGTCCTGATCCAGGGCAACACCGACGAGCGCGGCACGAGCGAATACAACCTGGCGCTGGGTCAAAAGCGTGCTGAAGCAGTCCGCCGTGCCCTCTCGCTGATGGGCGTGCCGGATTCGCAAATGGAAGCTGTCAGCCTCGGTAAGGAAAAGCCGGTCGCAACGGGCCACGACGAAGCATCGTGGGCGCAGAACCGCCGTGCTGACCTCGTGTATCAACAGTAATTGAGCATTGGATGAAGGGGCGTATGTCGCACCGTTTCTCCCCGCTGCGCGCAGCCGCAGCCGCCTGCGTGGCTGGCGTCGCCTTTGCGGCGCTGCCGGCACACGCGGGTATCTTCGATGACGATCAGGCGCGCCAGGCGATTCTCGACCTGCGCGCGAAAACGGACAGTCTGTCTAGCCAGCTGTCCGCCGCTCAACGCACGATCCTCGACCAGTCCAACCATCTCGACCAGCTCAACCAGCAGGTCGCCACGTTGCGCGGACAGAACGAGGACATGGCGAACCAGCTGGCAACCCTGCAGAAGCAACAGAAGGACTACTACACGGATCTCGACACGCGGCTCAAGAAGTTCGAGCCGCAGCAGGAGACCGTGGACGGCATGCAAGGCACGGTTCAGCCGGGTGAGATGGACGCGTTCAACGCCGCTTCGCAGCAGTTCCGCAATGGCGACTTCAAGAACGCGGCGGCATCGTTCCGTAGCTTCATCGCGAAGTTCCCACAGAGTCCTTACCAGCCGACCGCGCAGTACTGGCTCGGCAACGCGCTTTATGCGCTGAAGGACTACAAGGGGTCGACCGCGACGTGGCAAAACGTCGTCAGCAAATACCCGCAGCATCCGCGCGCGCCTGAGGCGCTGCTGGCAATTGCGAACAATCAGATCGAGCAGGGGCAAAAGGCTGCGGCCAAGCGCACGCTCGAGCAGGTCGTTTCGCAGTACGGCAATTCGGATGTCGCCCAGACCGCGCAGAGCAAGCTTTCACAGCTCAAATAAGCGCTGCTGGCAGGTTTTGGCGTGATGTGGCGTGGTGTATGCCAACGCCGCAAAATGCGCCTCTCGCGTACAGGGAAGGCCCGGGGCACAGCGTGCCTCGGGCTCTTCCATCGGTTTTATGACGGCAAAGGTTGACGCTTCGTCCATACGCCGCTATAATCCCGCTTCTCTTTTGGGTCGTTAGCTCAGCTGGTAGAGCAGCGGACTTTTAATCCGTTGGTCACAGGTTCGAATCCCGTACGGCCTACCAAAGAATCAGAAAAGCCCAGTCTTCGGACTGGGCTTTTCGCTTTGCAGCGTACGGCACGTGAGCATGCGCCCAGCATGTATACTCCGTCCTCCCCCGCCTTCCCATCCCCGCTGCACAGGCCACGTCATCATGAAGTTCACGACCCTTGCCTGCGCCCTGCTCGCGCTCCTCTGGCTCAGTCTGCGCGTTCAGGCGCAAGTCCAACCGCAATCCGAAGACTACGAATACCTGCGCCGCATTCGCGTGCCGGACGCCGTCGTCAATTGCGTTGCCGCGCTCGACCAGTGGGTGCACAAGGCGCAACGCTACGATTCGCTGCTCGTGCCCGATCGCCGCGCGCTCTCGGCGAAGATCGAGCAGCCCGCGCCCGGCAACGCCACGCCCGTACCCGCCGCAAGCGATGCGCTCACGCCCGTCACGTCCATCGACACGTTGATCCATCTGCACGCCTTCGCCAAGGTGCGCGGCAAGTACACCTGGGTTCCCGTGAAGGCCACCTGCGGCATCTGGCATTCACACGTCGTCGACGTGGCGCTGTCGCCGCGCGCCACCCACGCAACGTCGCCCATCCACTGACGATACTTCGTCATCCTTAGCGCTTCCAGCAACAAAAAAGCCCGCGCGCCTGAAGGCGCACGGGCTTCGCATCGAGCGAGGCGCGGCCCACGCCGCGCGCAAACTCAGTCTGCCTTGACGCCTTCCACCTGGATCTGCAGCGTCGTCGCCGTCTTGAAGCCATACGACTGGCCCCAGTTCACGCCGTAGTCCGCGCGGTCGAATTGCGCCGACGCGTCCGCGCCGCACACTTCACGCTTGAGCATCGGGTTCTGGAAGCACTTGAACGAGTCGATCTTCAGGTTCAGCGGCTTCGTCACGCCGTGCAGCGTGAACGTGCCGATCACCTCCACCGGCTTGTCGCCTTCGAAGCGGATCGACGTGCCCTTGTAGGTGGCCGTCGGGTACTTCTCGGTGTCGAGGAATTCGGCCGAGCTCACGTGCTTGTCGAGCTTCGCGTTGCCGGTATCGATCGACGATGCGTCGATCGTCACGTCCACCGTGCCGGTCTTCGCCGCGCGGTCGAGCGTGACCGTGCCCGAGCTCTTCGTGAACTTGCCGCGCCACACCGAAACGCCGCCGAAGTGATCGGCTTCGAAGCTCGGGTACGTGTGCATCGGGTCGAGGTTGTAGGTCGAGGCGGCTGCGAGCGCCGGCGTGGCGACGGCGGCTGCGAGCGAAGCGGCAACGGCGGCCGCGGCGAAAATCGTGGTCTTCATGAATCGATTCCTGGTGCGAGAGAAACTGGGTGAAAAAGCGATGCCATCCGCGCGTCAGTGCGCGGCGGACACGATGTGAAACTTGATCTGCACGTCGTCGGCGACGATCGAGGTGTCCTTCCACTCGCCCGAGCCAATGCCGTACGCGAGGCGCTTGATGGGCAGCGTGCCGTCGAATACCTGGTTGGCGCCGTCCTTGTGGTACGTCACCGGCACGACGACGTCGGTCGTCTTGCCCTTGATCGTGAGCTTGCCGGCCACGCTGAACGCGCCGTTTGCGCCCGGCTTGATTTGCGTGGAGACGAAGGTCGCGTGCGGGAAGTGCGAGGCGTCGAACCACTCGTCGCCGGCGACTTCCTTGTTGTATTCCGGCGCGCCGAGGTCGAAGCTCGCCACGTCGACGTCGAGCTTCGCGCTCGATGCCGCGACGTTCGCGGGATCGAAGCGCACGTCGGCGGTGAAGTGGTTGAAGCGCCCTTCGACCGGCACGTTCATCTGCTTGAATACGGCGCTCACGGAGGTCTTCGCGGCTTCGGCCGCGGCGTCGGCGTTCGTGGCGAAAGTCGTGGCAAATGCCGCGCCGGCGGCGAGCGCCGCGCCGAGCGCAACGACGGAAGCGGAGTGGGCAAGACGTTGGATCATGGGCGTTCGGTCCAAGGTGAAAAGCATCAGGGAATGGATACGGCGCGATACAGCGTATTCGTGCCGCAAAGTCAGTCGCGCGGCGTGCCGAACGGCAGCATGCGCGAGAGGATGTTCTGGCGGTCGACCAACTGGTGCTTGATGACGGCGAGCACGTGCAGCACGACCACGGTGAGCAACGTGTAGTTCAGCGAGATATGCACGATGCGCAGCACGCCTTTGAGCGCGGTGTCGGGGCCGATCAGCACGGGCATCGGCCAGATGCCGAGGTACACGACCTGAATGCCGGCCGCCGAGCTGTAGAGGTAGCCCGTCACCGGAATCGCGACCATCAGCACGTAGAGCGCGGCGTGGCCCAGGTGCGCGGCCAGCCGTTCCCAGCCATGCATGGAGCCAGGCAGCGCGGGCGCGGCGTGCGTGACACGCCAGAGAATGCGCACGAGCACGAGTGCGAGCACAGTCACGCCAATCCATTTGTGCCACGAGAAGTAGCGCAGCTTGGTGGGCGTGATGCCGGGAATGTCGGTCATGACCCAGCCGAGCGCAAAGCCCCATACGATCAGCGCGGCGATCAGCCAGTGCAGCAGCATGGCAAAGCCGTTATAGCGTCCGGCGGGCTTGACGGTAGGGTTCATCGGCATACGACTCCAATATTCGAGGTGTGCACTTTACCCGGCCAAACCTATTCAAACAATCGTCTAAAATGGATGGTTATCATCCACTTTTTCGATAGATCGAAAAGGATCGCACCTCGTGGACCGCTCCCCTAGCCTCGAACAGCTGCGCGCGCTGATCGCCGTCGCCGAAACCGGCAGCTTCTCGGCGGCGGCGCGCCAGCTCGACCGCGCGCAGTCGGTGGTCAGCTATACGATCGCCAATCTCGAGGCGCTGCTGGGCGTCGCGCTGTTCGAGCGCGGCAAGCGCAAGCCGGAACTCACGGCCGCGGGCCGCGCGATCCTCGCCGACGCGCGCCGCCTCGATCTCCTCATGGGTCAGCTTAACGCCAAGGCGGCCGGCTTGCAGAGGGGCTTGGAAGGCGAAGTTTCGCTGGCCGTGGACGTGATGTTTCCGTCGCAGCGCCTCGTCGAGGCCCTGCAGGCGTTCGCCTTCACGTTTCCCACCGTGGCGCTGAATCTGACCATGGAAGCGCTTGGCGGCGTGCTCAAGCTCGTGCTCGACGGCGACTGCGCGGTGGGGATCAGCGGGCCGAACCACAACTGGCCGCATGTGATCGAGGCGCAATCCATCGGCACCGTGGAACTCGTGCTCGTGGCGGCCCCGTGCCATCCGCTCGCCAAGGCGGAGCCTCCCGTGCGCATCTCGGATGCGCGCGAGCACACGCAGCTGGTCCTCACCGACCGCAGCCGCCTCACCGAAGGCCAGAACTTCGGCGTGTACAGCAACCGGGCGTGGAAGCTCGGCGATCTCGGCGCCAAGCACCGGCTGCTGCTCGCGGGCCTTGGCTGGGGGTCGATGCCGAAGCACATCGTGGAAGCCGATCTCGAAGCCGGGCGGCTCGTGCGCGTCGCGCTCGCTGACCGGCGCTCGGTGAGCTACAACATTTCGCTGATCCATCGCACCGACGCGGCACGCGGCCCCGCCAGCGAGTGGCTCTGCCATTACCTGACCCAAGGTACGCCGCCCCAGACGCCATTGCCCGACGCACGCTGACAGCGCCCGCGAGCGGTGCGCCCGCGAGTTGTACGAACGCAACCCCGCGCACGCCTGACAATGCTTCACAAACCCGCGCGAGGCGCGTCACGCGGGGCTCGCGGAGCGGCCAACGCCGGCCTCGCGCCATCGGCCATCGTCCGTCCGCATTTATCGAGATGCACCTCCGTGCCAGGATCGCGCCACCGCTCGCAGGGCGGGCATGCGCCAGAGGCGCAAGGCCCGAACGCCCAGCGCGAGCCTTGTATCACGCGCCCGGTCACTTCGCATCATGGTCAACTTCGTCTGCTTTCTGCTCTGGAATCTCGCCTTGCTCTTCGCCGTGCGCGTGGGCTGCTGGCTCATTGGCTGCACGCGGCCCGACATCACGCTCAATGGCACGCGCATCTTCGTCGGCTTGATGGCGATTGCGCTCGTGTTCGACACGGCGGTCACCTTCCTCGTGTTCGCCGATGCCGGCGGCCCGTGGCAAGCGCACAATCCGAGCGAGACTTACCCCGAGCGCGCCTTCGCTTATGTGCTCGCAGCGTTGATCGCGGTGCTCATTGCGTGGCACGCGCGCCGGCAGGACTCGCGCACGACGCGCAACGGAGCGGCTGCCACGCAGGAAATCGAAACGTCTGCGTACAGCAAATCGACGCTCCCAATGTAAGAGGCGCGCGGCCCGCTTCAGCCCTTCTTGACCTTGGCAGCCTTCCCCGGCGCCACCGCCGGCGCTGGCGCCGCGGCCGGCACCACGCCCGACCAGCCCGGCAAATACCGCGCCTCAGCATCGTGTGCGTGCGAAAGCGCGTCGGCGAGTGCCGCGTCGAAGTCCTTGCGCAAACGCGTTTCGGATACCTTGCGACGCAGGAAGTCGGCCCACAGGAATTCGCTGAACGGCGTCGTGTCCTTCGCGTAGCCGCCCGATGTGCGCAACTCGCCCGCGAGGCTGCGGTACGGATCGTCGGCAAGGCCAAGAAGCTGCTTCGGCAACTGGTCGAATTCGCAGCGCTCGCCAGCGGCATCGAACGGATGCACCCACTGGTTGTGCTCCATCATGCGCCAGAAGATGGTGGGCTCTAGCCACGAGAGATCCTTGAGCACGGTCACCCGCACGCTCTCCACCGATTCCTCTAGCCACGCGCGGCCAAGATGGTGGTGATCGACCACGTAGTAGCGCGACTTCGGCCCAAGCACGGCGGGAAACCAGTGCGAGTCGATGGCCGTCGCGCGGCCTTTCTTGTCGAGTCCTTGCCAGTGCGCGCGCTTGGCGTTCACCTCCCGAAAACCCACCGTGATCTGCGTGGGACGCAACTCGTCGAGCTTCACGGTGATGAGATGGAGATCGGTGTTCTGAAGGTTCATGGCGGGCCTCCTGTTTAGTGTCGGTTAGTGCGAGCGGCGATCGCGCAACGATACAGCCGAACGGCCATGCATGCCGCATCGATTGAAAGCGCGCCGAGCGGTGCGTGCGCAGGGTCAACCCCGAGGACGCTGGGCACGTTGGATGCGCGCTTTTTTCAGTTCGCCTATAAATGCTCCGAGGGACAGACGGCGCCAGCCACGTCGCGCGCCGCGCTCCCCGCCAATGTCAGTTGCACGTCTTTTCCGGCTCGATCAACGGCAATACAACGGCACAAGCGAGGGCATTTTGGATCTCGAAACCATCCGCGTATTCATCATGACCCGGGGCATCGACTTCGGGACCAAGGTCGTGGCGGCGATCGTCCTGTGGATCATCGGGCGCTGGGCCATCAATCTCGTCGCCGGCGTGCTGCGCAAGGTGCTCGCGCGCAACGAGCGCGTCGACCCCACGCTCGCGCATTACCTCAGTTCGATTCTCGCCGCCGTCTTGAACCTGCTGCTGGTCCTCGCGATCCTCCAGGTGTTCGGCGTGCAGACCACCTCGTTCGCCGCGCTCCTCGCCGGTCTTGGCCTCGCCATCGGTACGGCATGGGGCGGCCTGCTCGCGCATTTCGCGGCGGGCGTGTTCATGCAGGTGCTGCGCCCGTTCAAGGTGGGCGACTTCGTGACGGCCGGCGGCGTGACGGGCACCGTGAAGGAACTGGGCATCTTCGGCACGACCATCATCTCGCCGGACAACGTGGTCAACATCGTCGGCAACAACAAGATCTTCTCGGACACCATCTCGAACTACAGCGCCACGCCCGTGCGCCGCGTCGAGCTGACCGCGAAGATCGCCAACGGCGTCGATCCCGTCGATGCCGCCAACCGCCTGCGCGCGGCGATCGCGAAAATTCCGAACGTTGCGCAGGAACCGGCGCCCGACGTCGAGATTCTCTCGTTCACGCCCGAAGGGCCGATGCTGGCCGTGCGGCCTTATACGAGCAACGACAGCTACTGGCAGGTGTACTTCGACACCAACCGCGCGATTGTCGAGACCTTCAGGGACGCGGGCTACCCGACGCCCGAAACGCCTTCGATCATTCGCCGCGTGGGCTCCTAGCGCCGCCTTTCAAGCGCTCGCCAAAACAAAACGGCATCGCCTTCGCAGGCGATGCCGTTTTTCATTGCGCTGTCGCTTAGAGGCGAACGTCGCTCAGCCGCCGTTGGGCTTGCGCACGGCGCCGCTGCGCGAGTCCTTGCGCAGCATCTTCCACACGCCGCCAATCAGGATCGGCACGATTGCCGCGCCGATACCGACGAGCACGATCACGTTGAGGTACTGGCGAATGAACGGAATATTGCCGAAGAAGTAGCCGAGCAGCACGAGCAGCAACACCCAGAACAGCGCGCCCGTGACCGTGAAGAACTGAAAGCGTCGCATAGGCATTTGCGAAACGCCCGCCACGAACGGCGCGAACGTGCGCACGACAGGAATGAAGCGCGCGAGCACGATGGTCTTGCCGCCGTGGCGCTCGTAGAACTCGTGCGTTTTTTGCAGCGCAGCGCGGTCGAGGAAGCGTTCGAGCACAGGAATGTGCGTATTGAACACCTTCGGCCCGATGGCGCGCCCGATCAGATAGTTGACCGTATTGCCGAGAACCGCCGCCACGAGCAGCAACACGATCAGCAGGCCGAGATTCATTTCGTGCGTGGCAGCAAACGCGCCACCGATGAAAAGCAGCGAGTCGCCCGGCAGGAACGGCAGCACCACGAGACCGGTTTCGCAGAACACGATCAGGAACAGCACCGCGTAGACCCAGCCGCCGTATTGCTGGATGAAGACACCAAGAAACTTGTCGATGTGCAAGACAAGATTGACGAACTGCAGAAGCGTATCCAAAAGTGTCCCTTATTGATCGTGGGCCGCGCGCCTGAAAAAGTGCGTTCGCCCGGTGTTGCGCGAGAAGCAAAATTGACCGCGCCATGATACCGAAAGTGCCCGTGCGTCACGAAAAATTCCCGCTAATTTCGGTGAATTCGCGCACAAAGCGCCGCTAGATGGCGGTTTCCGGGGCGCTAAAGCGCACCGGGTCGCGCCGCGCCGACTCGCTATAATTGCGCGCATGTCTTCGAATTCCGAACCCACCGGCGCCGCGCCGGATTCCGCTCACGCCGACGCCGCCGCCAGCACCGCGCCCGCCTCGCGCGCCGCGCAGCCCGCGCGCGCGATCCAGGCGCTGCCCGATCAGCTCATCAGCCAGATCGCCGCGGGCGAAGTGGTCGAGCGGCCCGCCTCCGTCGTCAAGGAACTGCTCGAAAACGCGCTCGACGCGGGCGCGAGCACGCTACGTATCCTGCTCGACGAGGGCGGCGTGAAGCGTATTTCCATCGCCGACGACGGCTGCGGCATTCCCGAAGCCGAGCTGCCGCTCGCACTCATGCGCCACGCCACGAGCAAGATCCGCTCGCTCGCCGAACTGGAGAGCGTCGCGACGCTCGGGTTCCGCGGCGAAGCGCTGGCGTCGATCGCCTCGGTGGCGGAAATGTCGATCACGAGCCGCAGCGCCGACGCACCGCACGCCGTGAAGATCGAAGGGCACACGGGCGCGATCTCGCCGGCTGCGGGCGGCCAGGGCACGACCATCGAAGTGCGCGAGCTGTATTTCAACACGCCTGCGCGCCGCAAGTTCCTGAAGAGCGAGCAGACCGAACTGGGCCATTGCCTCGAGATGATCCGCCGCAGCGCGCTCGCGCGCCCCGATGTGGCGATCTCGGTGCTGCACAACGGCCGCGCGGTCGAGCACTGGAACGCGAGCGATCCTGCCACGCGCGTCTCGAAGATTCTCGGCGAAGTTTTCGCCACGGCGCACCTGCCGCTCGACGAGCGCGCGGGGCCGCTGGCCGTCTATGGCTGCGCAGGTCTGCCCACGGCGAGCCGCAACCGCGCCGATCAGCAGTACTTCTTCGTGAACGGCCGCTTCGTGCGCGACAAGCTGCTTACGCACGCGGTGCGCTCGGCGTATGAGGACGTGCTGCACGGCGACCGCTATCCGTCGTACGTGCTCTTCCTCGACCTGCCGCCCGAGGCCGTCGACGTGAACGTGCATCCTTCAAAAATCGAAGTGCGTTTCCGCGACTCGCGCTCGATTCACCAGTTCGTGTTCCATGCCGTGCAGCGCGCGCTCGCGCGCCACGCGGGCGCCTCGCCCGAGACGACCTCGGGCGGCCACGCCGCCGCGCTCATCGAGCCGCGGGCGTTGCCGGGCGCCGGGGTGCTGGGCGCCTCGGTCGGGCTAGCTTCGGGTGCGACGGACTACCCGCGCGCAGGCGCGGCGGGCAGCTTCGGCGCCGATGGCAAGTTCGGCACCGCGAGCGTGGCGAGCAGTTTCGGCGGCGGCGCGGGCGGTGCGCCTTCGCGCGCTTCCGGCTTTGGCTCGGCGAGCGCAGGCGGCGCCAATGCGAGCAGCGGCAACACCTGGCTGCGCCAGTCGCGCATGACGCAGGGCAACCTGCCCGTCGCGCAGCCGCTCGCGCTTTATGACGCGTTGTTCGGCCGAAAGGACGTCGGCGCCGGCGCGGCGCAAGGCTCGACCGTGCTGCAGGCGCAAGACGGCGCAGCCGATGCGTTCGCCGCCAGCACGCCGAACGCCGCCTTCGAAGCGGGCGAAGATCACCCGCTCGGCTTCGCGCTCGGCCAGGTGCACGGCATCTACGTGCTCGCGCAGAATGCACGCGGCCTCGTGATCGTCGACATGCACGCCGCGCACGAGCGCATCCTTTACGAACAGTTCAAGCAGGCGCTCGCCGAACGCTCGCTCGCCGTGCAGCCGTTGCTGATTCCGATCTCGATGACAGCCGATCCCGTCGAAACGGGCACCGTCGAGGAAGAAAAAGCGACGCTCGAAGCGCTAGGCTTCGATCTCGCCGTGCTCTCGCCCACATCGATCGCGATCCGCGCAGTGCCGGCGCTCCTCAAGGACGCCGACCTCCAGGCGCTCGCGCGCGCCGTGCTCGCCGATCTGCATGAGTACGGCGGCTCACGCGTGCTCACCGAGCGCCAGCACGAGATGCTCGGCACGCTCGCCTGCCATCACGCGGTGCGCGCGAACCGGCGTCTCACGCTCGACGAGATGAACGCGCTCCTGCGCCAGATGGAAGCGACCGAGCGCGCCGACCAGTGCAACCACGGCCGCCCGACCTGGTACCAGCTCACGCTCGCCGATCTCGATCGGCTTTTCATGCGCGGTCAATGACGCAGTCCACGAAACAAGAAGGCGGCGCGTTGCCGGTTGCCTGTCTGCTCGGCCCTACGGCCTCGGGCAAGACGGCGGCCGCGCTCGCGTATGCCGCGCAGTCGGCGGCGCGCGGGCGCACGGTGGAGATCGTAAGCGTCGATTCGGCGCTCGTGTATCGCGAGATGGACATCGGCACCGCGAAACCCACCGCTGCCGAGCGCGCGGCCGCAGCACATCACCTGATCGATATCGTCGATCCGCTGGATGCCTATTCCGCCGCCGACTTTCGCGCCGACGCGCTGCGCGTGACGGGCGAGATCGTTGCGCGCGGGAACGTGCCGCTGCTCGTGGGCGGGACGATGCTGTACTACAAGGCGCTCACGCAAGGCCTGAACGATCTGCCCTCGGCCGATCCGGCCGTGCGCGCGCAACTCGACGCCGAAGCCGCACGCGATGGCTGGCCCGCCATGCATGCCCGCCTCGCGCAGGTCGATCCGGCCACGGCCGCACGCCTCGCCCCAAACGACTCGCAACGCATTCAGCGGGCGCTCGAAATCTTCCTGCTGAGCGGGCAGCCGATGTCGGTGCTGCTCGCTACGCCCTCCACGCGCGAGGATGAAGCCGCGCGTTACCGCTTCGTGCCCGTCGCGCTCGAACCGTCCGATCGCGGCGTGCTGCACGCGCGCATCGAAGCGCGCTTCGATGCGATGCTCGCGGGCGGTCTCATCGACGAGGTGAAGGCGCTGCGCGCGCGCGGCGATCTGAACCCCAACTTGCCATCCATGCGATGCGTCGGCTACCGCCAGGTGTGGGAATACCTCGATGGCGAGGTCGACTACGACACCATGCGCGACAAGGGCGTGTTCGCTACCCGCCAGCTCTGCAAGCGTCAGCTCACGTGGCTGCGCGCGATGCCGGAGCGCTTCGTCGTGGATTGCTGCGCGCAGGATGCGACCGCGCAGGCGGTTGCGGCGGTGGAGCGCGCATTGGAGCCAGGCGGCTGAAGCCACCGGCCGTTCTTCGCTCGTCCCGCTCTCCGGGCGCTTTGTGCGCCACAACATCCCCCACCGCCCATACAGCACGCGCGTTTGCCCTGCGCGCGCGCTTTCTCCTCCATCGCAACGCGCCACCGAAAACCGCCCTCGCCCGCTTGACTTTCGATCGACCGGATACGATCATTCGTTCATCACTAGAGCAATTGCTCAGGCTTGAGCCGATCGTGAGCCAACCGGCCGCTTTGAGTAAGGAGACAGCGAATGAACACCGAACGCAGCAATGCGAGCGTGATCCTGCACATCGGCGCCGGGTCGTTTCACCGGGCGCATCAGGCGTGGTACCTGCATCGCGTGAACCTCACGCGCAAGCCCGACGAGGCCGCCTGGTCGCTCACCGTCGGCAACATCCGCTCCGACATGAACGCCGTGATGGACGCGCTGGCCGCGCAGAACGGCGCCTACACGCTCGAAACGGTCACGCCCCAAGGCGAGCGCACTTACGAGGAGATCCATTCGATCACGCGCGTGCTGCCGTGGTCCGCCGATCTCGCGAGCCTGATCGATGCCGGCGCCGAAGCGAACTGCAAGATCATCGCCTTCACGGTGACCGAAGGCGGCTATTACCTCGACGAGCACGACCGCCTCGACACCGCGAACCCCGACCTCGCCGCCGATCTCAACGGCGGCCGCACGACGATTTACGGCGCGCTCACCGCGATCCTCGAAGCGCGCATGGCGCGCGACGGCGGTCCCGTCACGCTGCAAACCTGCGACAACCTGCGCAGTAACGGCAAGCGCTTTCACGCGGGCATGCGCGAGTTCCTGGCACTTCGCGGCGCGACGGATCTGCGCGAATGGTTCGACGCCAACACGGCCTGCCCCGACTCCATGGTCGACCGCATCACGCCGCGCCCCACGCCCGACGTGCGCGAACGCGTGAAGGCGGCGACCGGCGCGGACGATGCCTGCCCGGTGATGGGCGAGTCGTTCATCCAGTGGGTGATCGAGGATCACTTCTGCGCGGGGCGGCCCGCCTGGGAGCGCGCGGGCGCGGAGATGGTCGAATCGGTGATGCCCTACGAAGAAGCGAAGATCCGCATCCTCAACGCCACGCACAGCTGCATTGCGTGGGCGGGCACGCTCATCGGGCTGGACTTCATCCACGAAGGCACCAACGACGCCGACATCCGCACCTTCGCGCGCGAGTACGTGAGCGAAGATGTGATCCCCTGCCTCACGCCCAGCCCGCTCGATCTCGCGAAGTATCGCGACATCGTGCTGGAGCGCTTCAGCAATCCGTACATCCAGGACACGAACCAGCGCGTGGCCGCCGACGGCTACTCGAAGATCCCTGGCTTCATCGCGCCGACGCTCGCGCAACGCATCGCCGCGGGTGCGACGCCCGCTGCCACGGCCATGCTGCCCGCACTCTTCCTGCGCTTTCTGGAACGCTGGCACAAGGGCACGCTGCCTTATCGCTACCAGGACGGCGTGATGGACGAAGCGGCCGTGCACCGCATGTTCGAGAGCGGCGACCCTGTCTCGACGTTTCTCGGCGACAAGCTGCTCTGGGGCGGCCTCGCCGGCAACCCGACGCTCGGCGGCGCGGTGCGTGGCGCGCTCACGCGCGTCGATCAGTGGCTCGCCTCACGCGGTTGCAGCGTTTGAAGCCACACCGCAGCGCAACCCTTAACACCTGCGCCACGCGCGCCCTCCGGGTCGGCGCGCATGGCGTCGCGCCCGGCGCGCGGCTAAAGTAGCGCAACTCTCTTCACGACTTCAGCGCGCCTATGTATCTCGGCATCGACCTCGGCACCTCCGAAGTGAAAGTCCTGCTGCTCGCGCCCGACGGCCGCGTGATCGGCACCGCCGGCACGCCTTTCGTCGTCTCGCGCCCGCACCCGCGCTGGTCCGAGCAGAATCCCGCCGACTGGTGGGACGGCACGCGCCGCGCGCTCGCCGCGCTGCGCGAGGCGCATCCGCAAGAATTCGCGCAGGTGCGCGGCATCGGCCTTTCCGGGCAGATGCACGGCGCCGTGCTGCTCGACGCCCGCGACAACGTGTTGCGTCCCGCGATCCTCTGGAACGACATGCGCGCCGTGGACGAATGCGCCGAGCTCACCGCGCGCGCGCCGCAACTGCATCGCATTGCGGGTAATCTCGCCATGCCGGGCTTCACCGCACCCAAGCTGCTGTGGGTTGCACGCCACGAGCCGCAGATCTTTCGCGAGACGGCCTGCGCGCTGCTGCCGAAGGACTATCTGCGCCTGCAACTCACCGGCGGCAAGGTCTCCGATCCGTCCGACGCCGCGGGCACGCTCTGGCTCGACGTGGCCAAACGCGACTGGTCCGATGCGCTGCTCGACGCCTGCAACATGACGCGCGCGCAAATGCCCGCGCTCGCCGAAGGCAGCGCGCCCTCCGGCACGCTCCTGCCCGCGCTCGCGCGCGAATTCGGTCTGCGCGAAGACGTGGTCGTGGCGGCGGGCGGCGGCGACAACGCGACGAGCGCCATCGGCATCGGCGCGACGCAGCCCGGCGACGGCTTCGTCTCACTCGGCACATCGGGCGTGCTCTGCGTAGTCGGCGACCGCTTCCGGCCCAATCCTGCTTCCGCCGTGCATGCGTTCTGCCACGCGATTCCGGACCGTTGGCATCAGATGAGCGTGGTTTTGTCGGCGGCGAGCTGCCTGCGCTGGGTCTGCAAGCTCACGGGCACGAACGAGCCCACGCTGCTCGCAGAAGTCGAACAGCTCAGCCCGCAAACCCTCGCCGAAGCCCCGCTCTTCCTGCCGTATCTCTCGGGCGAGCGCACGCCGCACAACGACCCGTATGCACAGGGCGTGTTCTTCGGCATGACGCACGCGACCGACCGCGCCCTGCTCGGCTACGCGGTCCTCGAAGGCGTGACGCTCGCGCTCACCGACGGTCTCGACGCGCTCGCCGCGGCCGGGACCGAAGTGGGTGCGCTGTCGATGCTGGGCGGCGGTGCACGCAGCGGCTACTGGGCGCAACTGGTTGCGGACGCATTCAACACGCCCACGCGCCAGCACGGCGGCGGCGAAACCGGCGCGGCGCTCGGCGCGGCGCGCCTGGGCTGGCTCGCGGCGGGCGGCGACGCGCGCGACGTGCTGACCAAGCCGCCCGTGGTGGCCGAGTACACGCCGAACGCCGTGCGCCACGCGGCGCTGCGCGAGCGGCTCACCGCCTACCGCGCGCTGTACCGCCACGTGCGCCCGCTTTTCGAGCCCTCGCGCGAACGCCTCGCGTAACGCGTGCAGTACACTTCGGCCCCGAATCCCCCGACCATCACCGTGCCCAAGTCCACCGAAAAACTCGATCTCGCGACCCGCGCCGCCTGGCTTTACTACGTGGCCGGCAACACCCAGAACGAAATCGCCGAGAAGCTACAGGTGTCGCGCCCGGTCGCGCAGCGCCTCGTCGCGTTCGCGGTCGAGAAGAACCTCATTCGCGTGCGCGTCGATCATCGTCTCGCCGATTGCCTCGCGCTCGCCGACGCGCTGTCGAAGCGCTACGGCCTTTCGGTCTGCGAAGTGGTGCCCGTGGACAACGACACGCCCGAGGAAATCGACCGCAAGCTCGCGGTGGCCGGCGCGCAAGTGATGGAGCGCTACCTGACCGAAGAGCGGCCGATGGTCGTCGCCGTGAGCAGCGGGCGTACGCTCAAGGCAGCGGTGGACCAGATCGCGCAACTGGAGCGGCCGCAGCATCGGCTGGTTTCGATGGTGGGCGCGATCGCCCAGGACGGTTCGTCGAACCGCTACGACGTCGCGCTGCATATCTCCGAGAAAACCGGCGGCAAGCACTTCCTGCTGCCCGCGCCGCTCATCGCCGATAACGAGGCCGAGCGCGCGCAGTGGTGCAATCACCGGCTCTATCGCATCGTCGAATCGCTTTCGGGTGAAGCCGATGTGGCGTTCGTGGGTATCGGCAATATCGGCGAGCATTGCCCGCTGCATGAGGACGGCTTCATTACCTCCGACGAAGTGCGCGAGCTGATGAGCCAGGGCGCCGTGGCCGAAATGCTCGGCCTGCCGATCGACGCCGCTGGCAAGCGTGTCGATTCGCCCACCGGGCGACGCGTGACGAGCGTGTACCTCGACTCGCCGCCGCGCCGCCCGACCATCGGCTTCGCCGGCGGCGCGCGCAAACGCGAAGCCGTGATCGCAGCGCTCAACGGCGGCTGGCTCTCGGGGCTCGTCACCGACGAACTGTGCGCGCGCGCCGCGATCGAACGCTAAAATCCTCTAAGGCTGTACGACGGCGCAAAAAAAAAGCCCGCACGAAGCGGGCTAACAAAGGCAACCTCAGGTACCTCGCCACAAACACCGCCTCGAGAATCGAGGCGGTGCGTCCAGCAAGCCAGTGAAATCATGCAGCCAGTTGCTGCGCGAAGCGACGCTCGAACGCGAGACCATCCGCATTGAAGAGATGGCAATGATCGGGCGTCGAGCCCACCTTGAACGCCTCGCCGCGCTCGTGCCGCTCCAGCGGCGGAATGCGTGCAATCAGGCCATCCGGCGCGACCGGACATTCGGCGTAGAGATAAGCAGCGTCGCCGAGCGACTCGACCGCCATCGCCTTCGCGCTCACGCCCTCCGCGCCCGTCATGATGTGCAGGTGCTCGGGGCGGATGCCCACCGTCACCTTGTCGCCTTCGCGCGCCGTGCCCGGTTCGACCGCCACCTTCTGCGTATCGCCCGTTTCGTAGCGCACGACAATGCCGTCGCTGCCGATCTGCTGCACTGTGCCGTCGAGGAAATTCATCTTCGGCGAGCCGATGAAGCCCGCGACGAACCGGTTCGCCGGCGCGTGATAAAGACGGTTCGGACTGCCGACCTGTTCGACATTGCCCGCCGAGAGCACGACGATCTTGTCGGCGAGCGTCATCGCTTCGACCTGATCGTGCGTCACGTAGATCATCGTCGTCTTGAGTTCGTCGTGCAGGCGCGCGAATTCGAGGCGCATCTTCACGCGCAGCGCGGCGTCGAGGTTCGAGAGCGGCTCGTCGAACAGAAACACCTTGGGCTTGCGCGTGATCGCGCGCCCGATCGCAACACGCTGACGCTGGCCGCCCGAAAGCTGCTTGGGCTTGCGGTCCAGCAGATGGTCGATGTGCAGGATCTTCGCGGCGTTCTTCACCGCCGCGTCGATCTCGGGCTTCTTCGCGCCCGCGAGCTTGAGGCCAAACGCCATGTTGTCGTAGAGCGTCATGTGCGGATACAGCGCGTACGACTGGAACACCATCGCAATGCCGCGCTTGGCCGGGGGCACGTCGTTCATGCGCGTGCCGTCGATCGTCAGATCGCCGCCGCTGATGTCCTCCAGCCCCGCGATCATCCGCATGAGCGTGGTCTTGCCGCAGCCGCTCGGGCCCACGAACACGACGAATTCGCCATCGCCGATGTCGAGGTTCACGTCGCGCAGCACTTCGTTGTCGTCGTAGCGCTTCAGTACGTCTCTGAGGATCACGCTTGCCATGATGTGTCTCCGTTTCTGCTTAAATCCGCCTAAGCCGGTTCAGTTCGAACGCGTTTGCGCCTTGTTCATCCATTGCGCCACCCGCGCGGGCAGCGTTGTCATGTCGTCGAAGATTTCGATTGCACCCGCTTCGCGCAACTCGTGCGCGTGGGCGTCGCCGCCCACATGCGTGCCGCCCACGAAGCCGAGCACCGTCATGCCCGCCGCGCGCGCCGCGCTCACGCCCGTCACGCTGTCCTCGACCACGAGGCACGCAGCGGGCGCGATGTCCATGCCCTGCGCCGCCGCGAGATAGACGTCGGGCGCGGGCTTGGGTTTCGCGACGATATCCGCGCAGTACACACGCTCGCCAAAGAAGCGATCGAGTCCATTGCGCGCCAGCACCTCGCGCACCACCGCCGTGTAACTGTTGCTCGCACAGGCCTTGGTGAGCGTCACGGCTTCCAGTGCGGCCACGACGCCCGGGAAAAGCGGCGCCTCACGCGCTTCCGCTTCTGCGACCACGCGGATCGCATCGACGTCGGCGGCCGTGAGGCTGCGCCCGAGCGCTTCGCCCGCGCCGCCGAGCACCCGCTCGATACGCTGTCCGAGCAGCGGCATGACGACGGGCGCCGCGTCCACGCCGGGCCAGCGCGCTTCGAGTTCGCGCACCAGCACGCTGGCCGCCACGGCTTCGCTGTCGATCAGCACGCCGTCGCAGTCGCAGATCAGGGCTTGAATGGGCATCGCTTTGTCCATTTACTTGACGGCCCCGAACGTAAGGCCACGCACCAGTTGCTTCTGCGAAAGCCAGCCGACGATCAGCACCGGCGCCACCGCGAGCAGCGACGCCGCGGAAAGCTTCGCCCAGAAGAGGCCCTCAGGACTCGAATACGAGGCGATGAACACGGTCAGCGGCGCGGCGTTCGAGCTGGAGAGGTTGATGCTCCAGAACGCTTCGTTCCACGAAAGAATGATCAGGAGCAGCGCGGTGGAGGCGAGCCCCGGCACCGCCATCGGCATGAGCAGATAGACGATTTCCTGCCAGGTGGCCGCGCCGTCCATGCGTCCGGCTTCGAGAATGTCGCGTGGAATCTCGTTGAAGTACGTGTACGCCATCCATACCGCAATGGGCAGATTGATGAGCGTATAGACGATGATCAGCCCGCTCACGGTGTCGAGCAGTCCCGTGTTTTTCCAAAGCAGATAGATCGGCACGAGCACGCCCACCGAAGGCATCATCTTCGTGGAGAGCATCCACAGCAGAACCTTCTGCGTGCGCTGGTTCGGGAAGAATGCCATCGCGTAGGCTGCGGGCACGGCGAAGATCAGGCACACGATCGTCACGCCCGCCGAGATCAGCACCGAATTCCACGCGAACGCGAAGTAGTTGCTGCGCGCGAACACTTCTCTGAAGCTGTCGAGCGTCGGCAGGAAGAAGATCGTCGGAATATAGGCCTGCTGCTCGGTTTTGAATGCCGTGATCGTCATCCAGAAGATCGGGAAGAACAGCGCGATCGCGATCAGCCAGGCGAGCAGCCCCGGCACCACGCGGCCGAGGAACTGCAGCGGCGACGAATGATTGACCGCGTCGGCCGATTGCCTGGGTGTAGCGGTAATCTGGCTCATTTTTCGTACTCCCCTTTGAGGTTGCGCGCGAGCATCCGCACGAGGAAGAACGACACGATGTTCGCGAGCACGACAGCGAGAATGCCGCCAGCCGATGCGATGCCCACGTCGAACTGCTGCAGGCCCATCGAGTAGATCAGGTAAGTGAGGTTGGTGGTCGCGTTGCCGGGACCGCCGCCCGTGGTCGTGTAGATCTCGGCGAAGATCGAGAGCAGGAAAATGGATTCCATCATCACGACAACGGCTATCGCGCGCCGCAGGTGCGGCAGCGTGATGTAGAAGAACAAGGCGATCGGGCCGGCGCCGTCGATCTTCGCGGCTTCCTTCTGCTCCTGGTCGAGCGACTGGATAGCCGTGAAGAGAATGAGGAACGCGAACGGCAGCCACTGCCACGCCACGATCATGATGACGGCGGTGAGCGGATACACGGCGAACCAGTCGATCGGCGTCATGCCCATCGAACGCATCGCGATGGCGACGAGACCGTACACCGGATGCAGGATCATGTTCTTCCAGATGAGCGCGCTCACCGTGGGCATCACGAAGAACGGCGCGATCGCGAACAGGCGCGCGACGCCCATGCCGATGAACTTGCGGTCGAACAGCACCGCCATCAGCACGCCGCCCACCACGGTAATCACGAGCACCGACACGATCAACTCGATGGTGTGCACGATCGACGGCACGAACGAGGGGTCGGTTGCAAGGAACCTGTAGTTGTCGAAGCCCGCAAAACCCTTCAAATCCGGATTCAGCAGGTTGTATCGCGTGAACGAATACCAGATCGTCATCGCGAGCGGGATCGTCATCCACAGCAGCAGCACCGCGACGGACGGTGACACGAGCCAGCGTGAAGCCGAGCGGCGCGATTCGACCTGCTGCGGTTTCTGTGGCGTGCGCGCTCGATTGAATATAGGCATGGGGAGATGGAGATGACGCATGAGGACCACCCTTCTCGGTTGCGCGCCGGCTTGAGAGCCCGGCGCGGCATCGGCTTCGCGAGGGTGCGCGCCGCGCCGGGTGGCCCGGCGCGCGCTCGCGCTGCTACGCTAGCTGCTTGAACATCGCAGCCTTACTTTTCGCAGTTACTTCTGATACCCAGCCTGCGCCACGGCGCGGTTGGCGGCGGCGTTACCCGCGGTGAGCGCCTGATCGACGCTCATCTGCCCGGCCACTGCACCGGCAATGCTCTGGCCTACGACCGTACCGAACGACTGAAACTCAGGAATCCCTACGAACTGGATACCCGTGTACGGCACCGGCTTCGCAGTCGGATGATTCGGATCGGCGGTCTGGATCGCCTTCAACACGAAGTCGGAAAACGGCGCGGCCTTCTTGTACTCGGGATTCTGATACGTCGAAATCCGCGTACCCGACGGCACCGAAGCCCAGCCCTCGTCCTGCGCGACCATCTGCACGTACTCCTTCGACGTGGCCCACTCGATGAACTTCTTCGCGGCGTCCTGCGACTTCGACGACTTCGGCACCGCGAGCGCCCACGACCACAGCCAGTGCGCGCCGTTCGGCGTGGCCTGCGTCGGCGCGGCCGCGAAGCCGATCTTGTCGGCCACCTGCGACTGCTGCTTGTTGTAGAGAATGCCGGCCGCAACCGTGGCGTCGATCCACATCGCGCACTTGCCCGAGGACATCAGCGTGAGGTTTTCGTTGAAGCCGTTCGAGCTCGCTCCCGGAGGGCCGTCCTTCTTCAGCATGTCGACGTAGAAGTTCACCGCCTTCTTCCACTCGGGCGAGGTGAGCTGCGCCTGCCACTTCTCGTCGAACCAGCGGCCGCCGAAGGTGTTCGCCACCGTCGTCACATACGCCATGTTCTCGCCCCAGCCGGCCTTGCCGCGCAGGCAGATCCCGTACGTGCCGGCGGACTTGTCGGTGAGTTTGTCGGCGAAGTCCTTGATCTGGTCATAGGTCGGCTGCTCGGGCATCTTGAGGCCCTTCTTGTCGAACAGGTCCTTGCGGTAGTACGTCATCGAGCTTTCGACGTAGAACGGCAGCGCATAAAGCGTGCCGTTGTACGAGAGGCCATCGCGCGCGGTCTTCACCACGTCGTCGATGTCGTAGCTTGGGGGCAGGTTCGTCATCGGCACGATCCAGCCGCGCTTGCCCCATTGCGGCGCCTCGTAGGTGCCGATCATCATCACGTCGAACTGGCCGCTGTTGGTCGTGATGTCGGTCGTCGCGCGCTGGCGCAGCACGTTTTCTTCGAGAATCACCCAGTTCAGCTTGATGCCCGGATTGGCCTTTTCGAAAGCCGGCGAGAGCTTCTTCAGCTCGATCATGTCCGGGTTGTTCAACATGGCGATCGTGACGGTCTGCGCGTGAGCGGCGCTCGCCGCGGCGACGAGTGCACCGACACTCACCGCTCGACTTATGCACTTTGAGGCGGTCTTCATTGCTGGCTTCATGACGTTGTCTCCTTGTTCGTTGCGTTATGTCTTGCTGCAGCCGTGCTGCTGTCGTGATGCGTTGTGCAAGGGTTCCGGAAATATTCAGCTCATCCAGTTTCCGCCGTCGACGTTCAGGGTCTGCGCGGTGATGTAATCGGCGTCGGCGGAAGCGAGAAAGAGCGCTGCGCCCGTGAGATCCTCGGGCAGACCCATGCGCCCGAGCGGGACGGCCTCGCCCACGAGGCGCTTCTTCTCGCCAAGCGGACGGTGCTCGTAGCGTGCGAAGAGCGCGTCGACCTGCTCCCACATGGGCGTGTCGACCACCCCCGGCGCGATGCCGTTCACGTTGATGCGATGCGGCGCCAGCGCAAGCGCCGCCGATTGCGTGTAGCTCAGCACGGCAGCCTTGGTTGCGCAGTAGTGCGAAACGAGCGCCTCACCGCGGCGGCCGGCCTGCGAGGACATGTTGATGATCTTGCCGCCCTGCCCCTGCTCCACCATGCGGCGCGCCACGGCCTGCATGAGGAAGAACATGCCCTTCACGTTCACCGCGAAGAGGCGGTCGTACACGTCCCAGGATTCGTCGAGGAGCGGGCGCATGTCGAAGAGCGCCGCGTTGTTGAAGAGGATGTCGATGCGGCCAAAGCGTTCGACCGCGCTGAGCACGATGCGGTCGATGTCCTCGCGGCGGGTGACGTCTGCGGAGATCGCGAGCACGCGCTCGGGGTACGCGGCGGCGAGCGTTGGAGCGACGGACTCGGCGGGCTTCACGTCGACCAGCACGCAACGCGCGCCTTCGTCCAGATAACGCTGCGCAACCGCCTCGCCAATGCCGCTCGCTGCGCCGGTCAGCACGGCTACCTTGTCCTGCAAACGTCCTGCCGCTGGGGTCGCGGTGTGTGCCACAGGTTGTCTCCAATTTTCATTTGTGCGGGGCGCGCTCGGCTGGCATCCCGAGGGAGCATCTGAGCGATCGCCCGACATGTGAGCATTTGCTCTGTCGTTGATCGAATGATCGGATACGAGTAGGAGACTGTCAAGGCGAACGAACGCGATTGAACGAGATTTCGATGGTGCGACGCGCAAGCCTCGGCTGGCTGCGGCCTGCAGATCCGGCCCCCTGACCGGATGGCGAGCTGACTCGCCAATCGAAGTGATACGTTATATCATCTCGCCTTCGCGGCACCGACGCGCCCGCGTCCGCTTTGAGGCTCCCTTATCAACAAGGATAGAACCATGATCACGTTCACCCGCGCCAACTGCACGCCCCGCCCCGCCACAGCAGGCGCGCGCCGGGGCTTCGCGCTCGCGCGCTTCGCGACCGGGCTTGCATTCGCGCTGGGCGCGGCGTTCGGTGGGGCGAGCGCGGCGCTGGCGGCGCAGGCAAGCAACGCGGCGATTCCTGTGGTGGCCGCCGAAAACTTCTACGGCGACGTCGTCAAGCAGATCGGCGGCAATTACGTGGACGTGACGAGCATCCTCAGCAACCCCGACCAGGACCCGCACCTCTTCGAGGCGAGCCCAAAGACCGCCCGCGCGCTCCAGAATGCGCGTGTCGTGGTCTACAACGGCGCCGACTACGACCCGTGGATGACGAAGCTGCTCGGCGCAACCGGCGCTGGCAAGAGCGGCAACAACCGCACGACGATCGTCGCGGCGGACCTCGTCGGCAAGAAGGCGGGCGACAATCCGCACCTCTGGTACGACCCGAAGACCATGCCTGCCGTGGCGCGCGCGGTGAGCGCCGCGCTCGGCGCGGCGGACCCCGCGCACAAGAGCGTGTACGATGCCAACCTGGCAACGTTCCTCGCCTCGCTGCAGCCGGTCGATGCCAAGGTCGCGGCGCTGCGCGCGCGCTACCAGGGGCAGCCCGTCACGGCCACGGAGCCGGTGTTCGGCTATATGTCGGATGCGATCGGCCTCGACATGCGCAACCTGCGCTTCCAGCTCGCGGCGATGAACGACACCGAGGCAAGCGCTTCGGACATCGCCGCGTTCGAGCGCGACCTGCGCGAGCGCCGCGTGCGTGTGCTGATCTACAACAGCCAGGCGACCGAGGCGCTCACGCGGCGCATGCTTGCGCTGGCGAAGCAGTCGAAGGTGCCGTCCGTGAGCGTGACCGAGACTCAGCCGGCCGGCGTGAACTTCCAGCAATGGATGCTCGCGCAGCTCGACTCGCTCGACAAGGCGCTTGCCGAGCAACACTAACCGTATTCAGCAAGGACAGACGTCATGACCGGGGCAGGCCCTTCGCCCACCGATATCGCTTCACAGCACAAGGCACCGCACAACGGCGCGCACCGCGCGCCGACGCCCGTCCTCACGCTCGCGGGCGTGACGCTCGCGCTCGGCGAGCGCACGATCCTGCGCGACGCGAACTTCGCGGTGAACCCGGGCGAATTCATCGGCGTGCTCGGGCCGAACGGCGCGGGCAAGACTACGCTCATGCGTGCAATTCTCGGCCTCGTGCCGGCGTCGCACGGCGCGATCCGCGTGCTTGGCGAGCCGGTCGCGCGCGGCAACGCGAAGATCGGCTACATGCCGCAAACGCGCACCGCACTGGCGAGCCGCCGCGTGCGCGGCCGCGACTTCGTGGCGATGGCCGCCGACGGCCACCGCTGGGGCCTGCCGCGCGCCGACGCCGCCACGCGCGCCGACGTCGCGCGCGTGCTCGATCTCGTGGGTGCGAGCGCGCTTGCCGATCGCCCGCTTTCGGAGCTTTCGGGCGGCGAGCGCCAGCGCCTGCTGCTCGCGCAATGTCTGCTCGGCGACCCGAAGCTGCTGCTGCTCGACGAGCCGCTCATCAGCCTCGACCCGAACCATCAGCGCGGCGTGGTCGAACTCGTGCGCCGCGTGCAGCGCGAGCTGGGCATCGCGGTGCTGTTCTCAGCGCACGAACTCAACCCGCTCCTCAACGCGCTCGACCGCGTGCTCTATCTCGGCAACGGCGTGGCGGCGCTCGGCAGCGTGGATGAAGTCATCACCGCGCCCGTGCTCTCGCGCCTCTACGGCTCGCCTATCGAAGTGATGCGCATGAAGGGCCGCATCTTCGTCATGTCGGGCGACGTGGAAGTCGAAAAGCACGACCACGAGCATGAGCACGACCACGGCCATGACCACGGCGGCCACGGCCATGCGCATGGTCACGCCCACGGCGACAACAACGACAACACACACGGCCACACGCACGATGCTTGAATACGATTTCATGGTGAACGCCTTCGCGGCGTCGGGCATCGTCGCGGTGCTCGCGGGCGTGGTGGGCTATTTCCTCGTGATGCGCGGTCAGACATTCGCGGGCCACGCGCTCTCGCACGTGGGCTTCACGGGCGCGACGGGCGCCGTGCTGCTAGGCGTTTCGCCGATGTGGGGCATGGTGGGCTTCACGCTCGCCGCCGGCGTTTCGATGGGCGCGCTTGGCGAAAAGCTCGCGGGCCGCGACGTCGCGATCGGTGTGATCCTTTCGCTTGCGCTCGGTTTCGGCCTGCTGTTTCTACACTTCTTCACGTCGTATGCCACGCAGGTCACGGCGCTGCTGTTCGGCAACGTGCTCGGCGTGAATCGCGAAACGCTCGGCGTGCTCGCCGCGCTGGCGGTGGCGAGCCTCGCAGCGCTCGCCGCCATCATGCGGCCGCTGCTCTTCGCCTCGCTACAGCCCGAACTCGCCGAAGCGAAGGGCGTGTCGCTGCGCGCGGTCTCGATGCTGTTCCTCGCCATCGCCGCGCTCGCTGTGGCCGCGTGCACGCAGATCGTCGGCGTGCTGCTCGTCTTTACTCTGATGGTCGGTCCGGCCGCCGCCGCGCAGAATCTCACCACGCGCCTTTCCACCGGCCTCGTGCTCGCCGCGCTGCTCGCGCTCGTGCAGGCGTGGCTCGGCGTGACGCTCGCGTTCTACACCGATTGGCCAACCAGCTTCTGGATCACCGCGCTCGCCGCACTCGTCTACGGCGCGAGTCTGATCGGGCGCCGCTAGAACGTTGTGCGCGCAATGAAAAAGGCGTTGCCCCTCGCGGTGGCAACGCCTTTTTTTATTCGATGACGCCGATACGCCTCATCACGCTGCCGGCGGGAACCAGGTTCGCACGCGGCCATACAGATCGATGAAGCGCGCATAGCGCTGCGCGAGCGCGGCATCCTCGCGCGGCGACGCCACCTGCGTCGCGGCCGGCGCAAGCGCGGCGAGATCGCTCATGCGCCAGTGCCCGCAGGCGAGGCCGCCCAGTATCGCCGCCCCGCGCGCCGCTGCGTTCGGGCAGTCGATCGCATAGAGGTCCGCGTCGAGCGTGTCGGCGAGCATTTGCCGCCAGCGCGCGTCCACGGAGCCGCCGCCGGCGAGCTTGAGCGTGGGCACAGTGCGCGCATCTCGCGTGCCTTCCACTTCGTGGATGCTGCGCACGGCGTCCAGACCTGCGCGCAAAGCAAAGGCGACGCCCTCGAACGCCGCGCGCATGAGCGTGCCTCGCGAATCGCCAAGGGAAGCCCCGAGCCAGCCGCCGCGCGCCGCCGGGTCGAGCCACGGCGAGCGTTCCCCGCTCAGGTAAGGCAGGAACGCGAGCGTCGCCGAGGGCTGTACGGCGAACGCGTCCGCATAAGCCTGCGCCCAGTCGTAAGCCAGCCAGCCGCGCACCGCTTCGAGCGCCACGCCCACGTTCTGCATGGCGGCCATCGTGTACCAGCCACCCGTGGCCGAGCGGTAGCGATGCAGCCCGTGCCTCGCAAGCGGCTCGCTGCGCGCGGTCACGACGATCTGGCCGCCGGTGCCCGTGGTGAGGAGCGCGTCGCCTTCGTCGGCGAGACCGCTGCCGAACGCGGCACACGGCGTGTCGCCCGCGCCCGTCGCGAGCACGATGCCGGCGGGCAGCCCCAGCGCCTGCGCGGCAGTCGCGCTCAGCGCGCCGCTCGCTTCATGCGACGCGGCCAGCGGCGCGAACCAGCGCGCCGGCAAACCCAGGCGCTCGATCAGCGCGACATCCCACGCGCCATCGGGTGCGGCGAGCGCCGTCGCGCACGCGTCCGATGGATCCGCTACCAGCGCGCCACCCAGCGCCACGCGCAGCCAGTCTTTCGGCTGCAGCGCCCAGCGCGCGGCTTGCGCGACTCGCGGCTCGTATTGCAGAACCCAACGCAGCAGCGGCCCCGCCATGCCAGGCGCAACAGGGTTGGGCTGTGGATGCTCTGGGTCGTCGGGCCACGCATCGAGCAGCGCGTGCGCGCGCGTGTCGGGCCAGAGCATCGCAGGGCGCAGCGCGCGGCCCGCTTCGTCGGTGAGCACGACGCCATGCATCTGCCCGGAAAAGCCGATCGCACGCACCGCGGCGCGCTCGCTCTCTGGCAATCGCGCGCAGGCCGCGACAAGCGCGTCCCACCAGCGATCCACGGCGATCTCCGCCCAGCCCGGTTGCGGTGTATCGAGCGCGTAGGCCACACTCGCGGCGGCGCGCTCGACGCCGTCGCCATCGACGATGCCTAGCTTGAGTGAACCGGTGCCGAGGTCGATGCCGAGAAAACGCGTCTGCGATGGGCTCATGGGAAACGTTGCGCGAGGTGGGTGAGGAAGGGAAAAAGCCATCATACCGGTGCGATGCGCGCCAGGACGCACGGTGCGAAATCCACGTTAAGCAGATCTTTCAAACGTGCCGTGAACCCGCGCGCAACACCGCCGATTTCGACGCGAAAAACGCCCATTCACGGGTTAACCCGGTGGGTGTGCGAGCGATGCGAAATGTCTCACATGGCGTATTCGAAATAGAGTTCATAACGACGCTGCCATATGTGACATGACCCGCTGGGCATCGCCGGACTGCGCTCGATGCACCTGCTCATTTTGCACACGGCCGCAGCGCAACCACGCCTGCGCCACGGCGCCCGCCACGCGAAGGCCCTGAACCGCCGGAAACAGGGGGCTTCGCGCCTTGCGCCGCAGCACACCCGGCTCGATGCGGCGCTCGCTGAAGCCGCCATCAAGCCGCCGCGCGCGGCCCGCGCGCGCTGATCCCACCCTTATGTCGCCTATTTATCGGTACGGGCGCATATCGTCGCCGGAAAGCACGGAATAGTCCCCAGCGGTCTTGTTGCAGATTTTCTTACCGCATACCTTGGAGGCCATATCCTTAAACAAAGAGACGGAGACAGACGACATGCAAGCCAAGGGCATTGAGGACCAGGCCGCCCAGCGGTCTGGGCAGAAGCAGGTCCACCCCTGCGACGAGCGCCTGCCGTTCAGCCAGCTGCTGACACTCGGCATCCAGCACGTGCTCGTGATGTACGCAGGCGCGGTCGCCGTGCCGCTGATCGTCGGTGGCGCAATCGGGCTGCCGAAGGATCAGGTCGCCTTCCTCATCAGCGCCGACCTGTTCGCCTGCGGCATCGCCACGCTCATCCAGACGCTCGGCCTGTGGATCTTCGGCATCCGCCTGCCCGTCATCATGGGCTGCACGTTCGCCTCCGTGGGCCCGATGATCGCCATCGGCACCAATCCGTCGCTCGGCCTGCTCGACATCTTCGGCTCGACCATCGCGGCGGGCGCGATCGGCATCGTGATCGCGCCGATGATCGGCAAGCTCTTGCGCTTCTTCCCGCCTGTGGTGGTGGGCACCGTGATCGCGGTGATCGGCCTCTCGCTTATGGAAGTGGGCATCAACTGGGCCGCGGGCGGCGTGGGCAACCCCGACTACGGCAACCCGATCTACCTCGGCCTCTCGCTGCTCGTGCTGATGCTGATCCTGCTCATCAACAAGTTCGGGCGCGGCTTCATTGCCAATATCTCGGTGCTGCTCGGCATCGTCGCGGGCTTCGCGATCGCGCTTGCGCTCGGCCGCGTAAATCTCGAAGGCATGGCTAGCGCACCGTGGGTCGGCATCGTCATGCCGTTCCACTTCGGCATGCCCAGGTTCCATATCCTGCCGATCGCGACGATGGTGATCGTGATGTTCGTGACCTTCATCGAATCGACGGGCATGTTCCTCGCCGTGGGCGACATGGTCGATCGCCCCGTGGATCAGGCGACGCTGGTGCGCGGTCTGCGCGTGGACGGTCTCGGCACGCTGATCGGCGGCATCTTCAACTCGTTCCCGCATACGTCGTTCTCGCAGAACGTCGGCCTCATTGGCGTGACGGGCGTGAAGAGCCGCTATGTCTGCGCGATGGGCGGCGTGATTCTCGTGCTGCTCGGCCTCTTTCCGAAGATGGCGCAGATGGTCGCCTCGGTGCCCGCCTTCGTGCTGGGCGGCGCGGGCATCGTGATGTTCGGCATGGTGGCGGCCAACGGCATCAAGGTGCTCTCGCGCGTGGACTTCGTGAAGAACCAGCACAACCTCTTCATCGTTGCCGTGAGCGTGGGCTTTGGCCTCGTGCCGGTGGTGTCGCCGCACTTTTTCTCCAAGCTGCCCCCGGCGTTTTCGCCGCTGCTCCATAGCGGCATCCTGCTCGCTTCGGTTTCGGCAGTGATCCTGAACCTGATCTTCAACGGCGCGAAGAGCGAGAAGGCCGCCGAGCGCGCCATCCGCCGCGCCGGCCACGATCTCGAAGGCCGTCCCGACGCAGACCCGGCACCGGATGCGGGCCACGAAATGCCGCGCTCGGCTGCACACTGATCTGATCGTATTGAGTAGAACGTATTGAGTTGACGCGAGAGGTGCCCCGCTCGCAGGTGTTCATCTACACACATGCGGGTGGGGTCTTTTGCTGGTTCGGCGCCATGGGAAACCATGGCGCTTTTTTTTGCCCTTTTTCGGACCCTTCCGACACACGCACAAAAAAAACGCCACGGTCTCCCGTGGCGTTTTTGCTTCCGATCCAGAAGTCCTGGCGTGTTACCCAGCCGTTGCAGCCGAAGCCGCCACCGGCGCGCTGGCCGCGCCGTAATCGGCTGGCGCATCGGGCGCACGCGGCGTCTCGCCCGCGTGCTCGATCCAGCCGCCACCCAACGCACGATACAGATCGACGAGGTTGGTCAGCCGTGCGAGGCGCGCCGTGACGAGCGACTGCTGCGCCGTGTACAGACTGGTCTGCGCGGCGAGCACCGGCAGATAGCTGTCCACGCCGTTCTTGTAGCGCAGCTCGGAAAGCGTGAGCGAGCGCTGGTTCGCAAAAGTGCTGCGTTCGAGCGCGGCGATCTGCTCGTCATAGGTGCCGCGCGCAGCCAGACCATCGGCCACTTCGCGGAACGCCGACTGGATCGACTTCTCGTAGTTGGCGATCTCGATGCGCTTCTCGACATTCGCGAGTTGCAGATTCGCGACGTTCGAACCACCTTCGAAGATCGGCAGCGTGATCTGCGGCGCAAAACTCCAGGCCGCCGTGCCCGCCTTGAAGAGCCCGCCGAGCGACAGGCTTTCGGTGCCGAACGCCGCCGTGAGCGAGATCTTCGGGAAGAACGCCGCACGCGCCGCGCCGATATTGGCGTTTGCCGCGAGCAGCGTTTCCTCGGCCTGCATGATGTCCGGACGCCGCGTGAGCAGGTCCGAAGGCAGTCCCGCCGGAACGTCGTTGAGCAGAGCCTGGCCGTCGAGCGGCAAGCCTTGCGGCAGATCCGCCGGCAGCGGCTCGCCAATCAGCAGCACAAGCGCATTCTCGGCCTGAGCCCGCGCACGCAGTTGTGCCTGCATGTTGGCTTGGGCGTTTTCGACCACCGTTTGCGCCTGGCGCAAATCGAGTTCGGTGCCCGTGCCCGTATCGAACTGCGCCTTCGCGATGTTGTACGAGTCCTGCGCTGACTTGAGCGTCTCCTGCGTGACCTTCAACAGGTCGTCGTCGGCGAGCATCGTCAGGTACTGGTCCGCGACTTCCGAAACCAGCGTGATCTCGGCCGACTTGCGCGCATACGCCGTCGAGAGGTACTGCGCCAACGCCTGGTCCTTCAGGCTGCGCACGCGCCCCCAGAAGTCGATTTCCCACGACGCCTGCACGCCCACGTTGTAGACGCTGTACGGATTGTTCACCGTGGTCTGGAAATTCCTCGGCACACGCGTACGCGTGTCCGTGGCCACGCCGTTGATCGCCGGGAACAGCTCGGCGCGCACGATCTGATACTGCGCGCGCGCCGCCTCGACGTTGAGCACCGAAACGCGCAGGTCGCGGTTGTTCTTCAGCGCGATGTCCACGAGCTGCTGCAGACGCGTATCGACGAAGAACTCGCGCCAGCCGATGTCGGTTGCCGCGGCGCCGTTGGCGCTCGCGGCGGCCTGACCGTTCTGGCCGTTCGCAGCCACAGGCTGCGTCGCGTAGACGCCGCCCTGCGGGAAGTTCTGCGACACCGGCGCCTCAGGGCGGTGGTACCACGGTTCCATCGTGCAACCCGCGAGTAGCGCCACGCCCGCTGCAATTACGGATAGTTTAAGCATCTCAATGTCCTTCCTTGCCCGGGCCGTCGCCGCGGCTGTTGCCGCCGCCATTGCCACCCGTGCCGCCTTGACCGCCGGCGTCGCCGCCGTTGTCCTGGTCATGATCGTGCGCGTGGTGCTCTTCGTAGTGCTGGAGCGCGACGTCCGCGTCTTCCTTCTCGCCGGCGAACTTCGCGCGAATCACCACGAAGAACATCGGGATCATGAAGATCGCAAGGAACGTAGCCGTGATCATCCCGCCGATCACGCCCGTGCCGATGGCGTGCTGCGAAGCCGAACCCGCACCGTTACTGATCGCGAGCGGCAGCACGCCGAGAATGAACGCCATCGACGTCATGAGAATCGGCCGCAGACGCAGTCGCGAAGCTTCGAGCGCCGCCTCGATCGGTCCCATCTTCCCTTCGGCCTGCAGGTCTCGCGCAAACTCCACGATCAGAATCGCGTTCTTCGCCGAGAGACCCACAGTGGTCAACAGACCCACCTGGAAGAACACGTCGTTCTCGAGGCCGCGCAGCGTCACCGCCAGCAGCGCGCCGAGCACGCCGAGCGGCACCACCATGATGACCGCGAACGGAATCGACCAGCTTTCATACAGCGCCGCGAGACACAGGAACACGACGAGGATCGAGATGCCGTACAGGATCGGCGCCTGCGAACCCGACTGGCGTTCCTGATACGACAGGCCCGTCCATTCGTAGCCGATACCCGCGGGCAGCTTCGTCGCGATCTGCTCCATGGCCGTCATGGCCTGGCCGGTCGACTTGCCCTGCCCCGCCTGACCCTGGATTTCCACCGCCGAAATGCCGTTGTAGCGCTCGAGCTTCGGCGAACCGAAGGTCCAGCGGCCCTTCGCGACCGAGCCGAACGGCGCCATCCCGCCCGAGCTGTTGCGCACGTACCAGTTGTTCATGTCCTCCGGCGTCATGCGGAACGGTGCATCGGACATCACGTACACCTTCTTGATACGGCCGTCCGTATCGAGGAAGTTGTTCACGTACGCCGACGCCCAGGCGATCGAGAAGGTCTGGTCGACCGCAGCCGCTGTCACGCCGAGCGCATTGGCCTTTTCACGGTCGATGTCCACCGTGAACTGCGGCGTGTCGTTCAGGCCGTTCGGACGCACGAGTGCGAGCGTCGGGTCCTTCGCAGCCATGCCGAGCAGCATGTTGCGCGCTTCCATGAGCTTCTCGTGACCGAGACCGCCGCGGTCCTGCAGTTCGAAGTCGAAGCCCGACGCGGTGCCGAGTTCAGGAATCGAAGGCGGATTCACCGGGAACACCAGCGCGTCCTTGTAGCCCGCGTAGTGCATGAACATGCGCCGCACCAGCGCCTGGACCTTCTGGTCCGCGTGCTGACGCTGCTTGTAGTCCTTCAACCGCACGAACACGAGACCCGAGTTCTGGCCGCGGCCCGCGAAGCTGAAGCCGTTCACCGTGAACACCGACTCGACGATGCTGCCTTCGTCCTTGAGCAGCCAGGTCTGGATGTTGGCGAGCGTGCGTGCCGTCGTTTCCTGAGTCGAGCCCACAGGCGTCTGCACGATCACGAACATCGTGCCCTGGTCTTCATCGGGCAGGAACGACTTCGGCAGGCGCACGAACAGCAGGCCAACCGCGACGATCACCGCGAGATAGATGATGAGCCAGCGGCCCGAGCGCTTGATCACGTGGTGAACGCCCGAGTGATACTTGTCGCGGCTCGTCTCGAACGTGCGGTTGAACCAGCCGAAGAAGCCCTTCTTCTCTTCGTGATGGCCCTTCGGAATCGGCTTGAGGATGGTCGCGCACAACGCCGGCGTCAGAATCAGCGCGACGAGCACGGACAGCACCATCGCCGCCACGATCGTGAGCGAGAACTGCCGGTAAATGGCGCCGACCGAGCCGCCCGAGAACGCCACCGGCACGAACACCGCGGAGAGCACGAGCGCCACGCCCACCAGCGCGCCGGTGATCTGGCCCATGGCCTTGCGCGTGGCTTCCTTTGGCCCCAAGCCCTCTTCCACCATCACCCGCTCGACGTTCTCCACGACCACGATCGCGTCGTCCACCAGCAGACCAATGGCCAGCACGAGGCCGAACATCGACAGCGTGTTGATGGAGAAGCCCACCATCGCCATGATCGCGAACGTGCCCAGCAGCACCACCGGCACCGCGATCGTCGGAATCAACGTTGCGCGCAGGTTCTGCAGGAACAGGTACATCACGAGGAACACCAGCACGATGCCTTCCAGCAGCGTCTTGATCACTTCCTCGATCGACAGGCGCACGAACGGCGTCGTGTCGTACGGGTACTTCACGACGAGACCGTGCGGGAAGTACTTCGAGAGGTCGTCGATCTTCTGGCGCACGAGCTTCGCGGTCTGCAGCGCGTTGGCGCCCGTTGCGAGCTGAATGCCCAGACCGGCCGTCGGCGAACCGTTGTACTTCGTGTCGAAGTTGTAGTTCTCGCCGCCCAGACCGATACGCGCCACGTCCTTCAGGCGCACCTGCGAGCCATCCTGGTTCACCTTCAGCAGGATGTTGCCGAACTGCTCAGGCGTCTGCAGCAGCGTCGATTCGGTGATGGTCGCCTGGAACGCCTGCCCCGCCACCGCCGGCGTGCCGCCCAGCTGGCCGCCCGCGATCTGCACGTTCTGCGCGGTGATCGCGGCTGTGACGTCGGTTGGCGTTAGCTGGAAGTTCGTGAGCTTGTGTGGATCGAGCCACACGCGCATCGCGTACTGCGAGCCGAACAGCGTGACCGTACCCACGCCGTCGATACGGCTGATCGGGTCCTTCACGTTCGACGCCACGTAGTTCGCGAGGTCGTACTTCGTCATGCTGCCGTCTTCGGACACGAACGCGAGCACCAGCAGGAAGCTGCTGCTCGACTTCGTCACGCTGATACCGAGCTGCTGCACCACCTGCGGCAGAATCGGCGTGGCGAGCTGCAGCTTGTTCTGCACCTGCACCTGCGCGATGTCCGGGTTGGTGCCCGCGGCGAAGGTCAGCGTAATCGTGGCCGTGCCCGAGTCATCGGAAGTCGACGAGATGTACAGCAGATGGTCGAGACCGCTCATCTGCTGCTCGATCACCTGGGTGACCGTGTTTTCCACCGTCTTGGCCGACGCGCCCGGATAGTTCGCGCTGATCTGGATGGAAGGCGGCGCGATGGTCGGATACTGCGCGACCGGCAGCGTGAACACCGACGCCACGCCCGCGAGCATCAGAATGATGGCGATCACCCATGCAAAGATTGGGCGATCAATAAAGAACTTTGCCATGAAGCAGGCTCCCGGTTATTGCGCTGCGGAGGCGGCAGGCGCAGCCGAGGCACCGCCCTTGCCCGCTGCGGGACCCGATGCGGCGCTGGCAGCGTTCGCATTGCCCGAAGCAGTCGCCATGTCGGCCGAAGGCGCACCCGGCGGCGGCGGCGGCGGCAGTTGCGCCGGGACAGGCTTGACCTGTGCACCCGGCTTGACCTTGTCGGTGCCTTGCACGATCACGCGGTCGCCGGCCTGCAGGCCGCTATTCACGACCCAGTCCTGGCCCTGCGCGCCCGACGTGACGATCGGCGTCGGCACGACCTTGTCGTCCTTGCCGACGACGTACACCGAAGCCTGGCCCTTCTGGTCGTGCAGCACGCCCACCTGCGGCACGAGGAACGCGTTGTTGTTGATGCCTTCTTCGATGCGCGCGCGCACGAACATGCCCGGCAGCAGCACGCGGTCGGCGTTCGGGAAGAGCGCGCGAACCGTCACCGAGCCGGTGGTCTGGTCAACCGTGACGTCGCTGAACTGGAGCTTGCCCTTCTGCGCGTACACGCGGCCGTCTTCGAGCACGAGCGAGACCTTCGCGGCGTTCGGGCCGTTGGTCGACAGGCGGCCTTCCTGAATCGCGCTGCGCAGCTTCAGGCCTTCGAGGCTCGATTGCGTGACGTCCACGTACATCGGGTCGAGTTGCTGAACCGTCGACATGAGCGTCGCGGCGCTCGCCTGCACGTAGGCGCCCGGCGTGACCTGCGAGATACCGACCTGACCCGTGACCGGCGAAACGACATCGGTGTAGCCAAGGTTGATCTGCGCCGTATCGACGGCGGCCTTGCCGGAGGCGACGTCCGCCGCCGCCTGACCCTGCGCGGACACGGCGTTGTCGTAATCCTGCTTGCTCACGGCGTTGGCCTGCACCAGCACCTTGTAGCGCGCAACGAGTGCGTTCTGCGTGACGAGGTTGGCCTGTGCCTTGGCGAGCGTGGCCTTGGCGGTGTTGAGCGCAGCGATGTACGGCGCGGGGTCGATCTTGTAGAGCCGCTGACCGGCCTTCACGATTGCGCCTTCGGTGAACTCGCGGCGCAGGACGATGCCGTCCACCCGCGCGCGCACTTGCGCGACGAGGAAGGCACTGGTACGGCCCGGAAGCTCGGAAACGACCGGCACGGCGGTCGGCTGGACGGTGACGATACCCACTTCGGGGGTTTGCGGCGGCGGCGCCGACTGCTTTTGCCCGCAGGCTGCGAGCACGATGGCAGCCGTCGCGACACTGATTAGGCGGAATGGAACCCGTTCGACGCGCATGGAGCGACCTCTGTCTATAACTGACAATAAAAGCGTGCGGCGTCCTGCAACGAGGAGGACGGCCACGCACGCCAGCATCTGGCAAATACCTGACGGTTAAACCCGGTACTTCTTCTAGAAGGCGCGTTCCGGTCTGCTTATCCGTCCGGGCGATACTGCCGCGCGCCGCTGCGAGAAGCGTCGCGCATTGGGGTTTCTACGACCACTTGGCCAAGGACGGATATTAACCGGACATCACCACTTGAGGCACCCAGGTGGTGGGGTGCTATTATAGATACATTCGCGAACGAATGTAAAAGGACGTTACGTAACCGTTGAGTGATGCTGCGGGCACAAACCGCGCATCACATCCATATTACAAATCAATACATTACGGTTCGAACCCCAAATACATTTTTTCCCCGTAACCCAAGCAACACACTGAATTCACAACATGGCTCGCCGAACGAAAGAGGAAGCGCTGGAGACGCGCAACCGGATCCTCGACGCCGCCGAACACGTCTTTTACGAAAAAGGCGTGTCGCGCACATCGCTCGCCGACATCGCCCAGACCGCAGGCGTGACGCGCGGTGCAATTTATTGGCATTTCGAGAACAAGGGCGACCTGTTCACGGCGATGTTCGACCGCGTGGTGCTGCCGCTCGACGAACTGAAGGTGGCATCGACGGATCCCGGCGAGCCCGACCCGCTCGGGCGCATGCGCGATCTTTGTATTTTGTGTCTGCGCAACACGGCAACCGACGTGCGCCGCCGCCGCGTGTTCGAGATCCTGTTCCTGAAGTGCGAGTTCGTCGAAGAGATGGGGCCGGTGATGGCGCGCCATCAGACCGATATGCGCGAAGGCCTCGCGAGCATCGAGCAGGGTTTGCGCAACGCGATGTCGAAGGGTCAGTTGCCCGCCGACCTCGACCCCAAGCGCGCCTCGCGCGTGCTCCATTCGTTCATTGGCGGCGCACTGCGCGACATGGCGATCCTGCCGGATGTCTTCGACGTGGCGAGCAACGCCGAACGGCACGTCGACGCGATGCTTGACGCATTGCGCTTCAGTCCGTCATTGCGCGTTGGCGCGAGCGAGTCTCACGCCTGAGTCCTGCGCGCGCACGCGGTGCCCGCGCGGCGGTTCCCCGATCGATCAAGGCGGCCTGCTGACGAGGCCGCCTTTTTCATTGCCCCTCAGGCCGGCACGCGGTTCGCGCGGGCCCGCTGGTTCGACGCGTAGATGTTGTCGCGCGCGAGCGGCACGCCTGCCTCGACGGCGGCAAGCCAGGCATCAGTGGTCACGACCGACGCAAAACGCGTGTGCATCACCACGCTGAACACGCGGTGGATGTCCTCGGCGCTCGCCGTTCCCGCCTCGTTTGCATACGGCACCGCACCCGTCGCATCGACGAGAAACTCTACGGCGAGACCCGCGTGGGTCGCCTCGAACACCGTCGAGGCGTCGCAGTTGTGCGTCATGTAGCCCGCCACCGCGAGCGTGTCGATGCCGCGCCCGGCCAGCCAGTCTTTGAGGTCGGTGCCCGCGAAGGCGCTCGGCAGCGATTTTTCGACGTAGTGATCGTGCTCGCGCGAGGCCACGACCGGATGCAGATCGGCGCCCACGCTGCCGCGCGCGAAGATCGGCGAGTCCGCCGGAGCGAGATTCTGCACCACCACGACTGGCACGCCAGCCACGCGCGCAGCGTCGATCGCGCGGCCGATATTGGCGAGCGAAGTCTCGACGGGGGGATATTCGATCAGCAGATCGCCGCTGACATATTCGTTCTGCACGTCGATGACGACGAGCGCCCGGCGCGGATTCGCGGACATAGCCATGCCTCCTGAGGTGGGTACTGACGTTGGGAAAGTATCGATGGCGGGATTGTGGCGCTGCGTGCGTACACGCGACAGTGGCCCGGATGACAACTTTCGCTAGAATCGGGCCATTCCTGTTCGAGGCTCGTCATGGCCACTGCCACTCGTCAGGCTCCGTCACCGGCCCCGCTGCGCGTCGCCGTGATCGCCTTCGACCGCATCAGTCCGTTCCATCTCTCCGTGCCTTGCGTCGTGTTCGGCGAAGACCGCAGCGAAGGCGGCGTGCCGCCGTTCGAACTCGCCGTCTGCGCGGCGGAGCCCGGCACACTCACGACCACGGCGGGCTTCACGATCGGCGCGACGCAGGGGTTGGACGGCCTGCGCGGCGCAAACGTGATCGTCGTGCCGAGCTGGCGCGACACCCACGAAGCCCCGCCCGCCGCGCTATGCGAGGCGCTGCGCGAAGCGCACGCGAGCGGCGCGATCCTCGTCGGGTTATGCCTCGGCGCGTATGTGCTCGCGCATGCGGGCCTGCTCGACGGCCGTCCGGGGACCACGCACTGGGCCGCCGCCGACGATTTCGCGCAGCGCTTTCCGGCCGTGCGCTTCGATCCCGGCGTGCTCTACATCGACGACGGCGACCTGCTCACCTCGGCGGGCACGGCGGCGGGACTCGACTGCTGCCTGCATCTCATGCGGCGCCTGTGCGGCTCGGGCGCGGCGAACTATGTGGCGCGCCGGCTCGTCGTGCCCCCGCATCGCCAGGGCAACCAGGCGCAGTACGTGCAGCAGCCGCTCGCGGCGGCCGGGCGTGGCGAGCGTCTGCCGGGTCTGCTCGACTGGATTCGCACCCACCTCGACGCGCACCACACGCTCGACTCGCTCGCGCAGCGCGCGCTGATGAGCCGGCGCACCTTCACGCGCCAGTTCCGTTTGACGACGGGAACAACGGTGAGCGCGTGGCTGCTAGGCGAGCGCCTTGCCCGCGCGCAGCAGTTGCTCGAAAGCACCGATCAGCCGATCGACGCGATCGCCCAGCGCGCGGGCTTCGGCTCGGCCGCGTCGCTGCGTCAGCATTTCGTGGAGGCGTTCAGGACTTCGCCGTCTGCGTGGCGGCGGGAATTTCGGGAGGCTTGAGCGTTCGGCGAGCGGCTCGATGAGCGGCGCAACTCGCGCGCGCCGCCCGCCGCCGAATTCAGGTCGCGGTAAACCAGCGCGCCGCATAAAGCAGCAACGCGACGAAAAAGATCATCGCGGCCCACGCCCAATACGGCATGGCGTGCGGCGGCGGTTCGTGATGCAGCGTGCTGGCCGCACGGCCAGAGAGCGTCCCGCCCGCGTGGTGCTGCGGCAGGATATGCGCGCGCCGGGCGAGACCGGCGAGGTTGATCGGCCTCAGGAACACGTGCTGCCGGCGCGGCTGCTCGCCCGCCACGCGGTTCGGCGCCTGGCCGTGCTTGGCCGCGACGACGGCGCAGAACTCGGTGAAGAAGTCGTCGGCGAGTTCGTGCAGCGCGTTTTCGATCTGGCGCGGCGGCAACTCGGAAAGCGGCCCCGAGAGCGTGGCCCACACGGAGTAGTCGATCCGCGTGCTCACGTCCTTGCTCGTGCCCGGCTCCTTCGCCGTGGCGCGCTCTTCCGGGCGCAGCGCGACGTCGATCTGTCCGCGCAGCGAGCCGATGCCGTCCGCGCGGGCGCGAAAGCTCAGCACGCGCCGTGGCGTGAGCGGCACCTGCGCCGTGTCATTGGCAATGTGAGCGCGCACTTCGTAGCGTGCGCGCAGCGGCCCGAGCGGTACCGTGAGCGTGATCGCGTATTCGCCGGGGCCGAGCCGCCTGAACGATTCGCAATGCTCCATGCTCGCGCGCACGAGCGCCACGTCCTGCAACGCCGCCCAGACGGCGGCCGGTTCGAGCGGAATTCTCAACGCATCTTTCAGTTCCATGGCGGCTCCCCCCTTTGCAAGCTACCCGGCCATTTCAGGAGGTCTGGTCTATCCGGTCCACGCGGGTCGCGTAGAACGCCAGATACCCCTTGATGCCGCGTGCGTCATCCAGCGGCGCTTCGTAGCTCCAGGCCGCGTCTTCGACGCGCCCGTCTTCGGTACGCAAATGGAAATACGTCGCCTCGCCCTTGAAAGGGCAATGCGAGGTGCGTCCGGCGCGTTCGAGTCGCGCCATGTTCACGTCGGCGCGCGGAAAGTAGTAGACGTCGGGGTAGCCGGTTTCGCAGAGGGTGACGGCGTGCAGCGTGTCGGCAATGGTGATGCCGCCATGAATCACGCGCACGCGGTGACGGTTCGCGACGAGGTCGATGCGATGGACCGCATCCGGTTCGACCGCCATGTTCGGCTCCCCTGTTGGTAGGCGGCGCCTGTAGCGCCCTGCCCTCGCCGGGCGGCTCGCCGCACCGGTTCGCATGGCACGCAGCCACGATGGCGCGTGCCGTGCAATTCCACGGGATGGCCGCTCGCCGCATCGCTTTCGATCACGGTGCAGACGGCGATCGATGGCAACAAGCGAAAACGCTCGCGAAACCTCCCCTCGGCTTCATTATCGATCAAAGTCGGCCAGGCTGCGTGAATCTTATGTGCGGCGGGCGTGCGGCAGCGCCCCAACGTGCGCGTGCCCGGCCGCGCGGCTTACCAGATGAAAGCCGCCCGCGCGCTGCCGTTCGAGCCGACCGTCACGGCGCTCGTCTTGTCGACGCCCGCATGGCTCACGTGCACGCTGTAGCGGCCCGGACGAACCTTGACGAGCATGTACGGCCCGCGGGACGTCGTATCGAGCACGCTCGCGCCATGCGAGTCGGTGATCTGCACGCGCACGTCCGCCACGTACTCGCCGCTGTGCTGGGTAAAGCGCAACGAAAGCGGCCAGTCGTGCTGAGCGCTGAGCAGCGCCTTGGATTCGTCGAGACCGACGCCACCGGAGACGTACGACACGTCGCCCTGCTGCTGGACTTGCGGCATGCCGCCGCCGTTGGTGTTGCCGGCGCTCGTGTTGTCGGTGGTCGTGCCGCCGACCGTGCCCGACGCATCGGCTTGCTGCGCCGCAGCGCCGCCTGCGTAGCCGAGCGCAAGCGTGGCCGCGAGGATCGCCGCGTAAGCGGTGGTATGGACGGGGCGCGAGTTGCGAAAACTCTTCATCGTTCGCTCCTTTCAGGTTGTCCGATGTCGTGTTTCAGCAAGGCTCATGCCCGCCCGGCGGGCGTAGAAGGCTATGGGCGCCCCAAAAAAAACGCTGCTGCCGTGGCAGGGGCCAACGGCGGCAGCGCAGGAACAACGTAATGAGACCTGCTCTCGCCGCGAATCCGGCGCACGGAGCCGGATTCGCGACAGCAGGGATCAGCCGAGATCGACGGGCACGAAAATCTGTGCGTCGTCTCGCTGGATCAGGAGCGCAATGCTGTTGCCAGCTTTCGAAACCATTTGCTTGAGCTGATCGGCGCTCGTCACCGGGCGGCCGTTCACGGCGAGAATCACGTCGCCGGGCTGGACGCCCGCATTTTCGGCGGCGCCGCCCGCCTGCTGGACGAGCAGGCCGTGATCGAGCGAGCCGTTGCTCTTCTCTTCCGGCGTGAGCGGGCGCACCGCGACGCCCAGGCGCCCCTGCATCTGCGCTTGCGGTGCGTCGTTCGACGCTACCTTCGCGTCGCCCAGCGCGCCGATGGTCGCCGTGAGGTCCTTCGTGCTCTTGTCACGCCACACCTGAACGTCGGCCTTCGTACCCGGCTTCATGCCCGCGATGAGCGAAGGCAGAGCCGACGAATCGTCCACCGCCTGGCCGTTCACGGAAAGGATCACGTCGCCGGGCTTCAGGCCCGCCTTCGCGGCCGGACCGCTCGCGTCCACCGAACTCACCAGCGCACCGCGCGGCTTGTCCATACCGAACGAATTGGCGAGCGTCTGGTTCATCGACTGCACCGCGACGCCAAGGCGCCCACGACTCACATGACCGGTCTTGACGAGCTCGTCCTTGACCTTGATCGCCTCATTGATTGGGATTGCGAACGAAAGGCCCTGGAAGCCGCCCGTCTGCGAGTAGATCATCGAGTTGATGCCGATGACTTCGCCCTGCAGATTAAACAGCGGGCCGCCCGAATTGCCGGGGTTGACCGGCACGTCGGTCTGGATGAACGGCGTGTAGTTCTCGTCGGGCAGCGAACGCGACTTCGCGCTGATGATGCCCGAGGTCACCGTGTTGTCGAAGCCGTAGGGCGAGCCGATCGCCACCACCCACTGGCCGACCTTGCTCTGGCGCGGGTCGCCGATCTTCACGGTCGGCAGATCCTTCGCGTCGATCTTGAGCACGGCGACGTCCGATTGCTTGTCCGCGCCCACGACCTTCGCCTTGTATTCGCGCTTGTCGGTGAGCTTCACCGTCACGACGTTGGCGCCGTCCACGACGTGCGCGTTCGTGAGGATGTAACCGTCAGCGCTGACGATGAAGCCCGAGCCAAGGCTCGCGCTCGGCTGGTCAGCCTGCGGGCCATTGTCGCCGCCGCCCATGCCGGGCGCGCCGCCGTAGAAGTGCTTGAAGAACTGGTAGAACGGATCGCTCGGATCGATCGGCAGTTGCTGCGCGCCGCTGCCGCCGCTGCGCATCGCCGTCTGCTTCACGACGTGCTTCGCGCTGATGTTGACCACCGCGGGCCCGTAGGTTTCCACGAGGCCCGAGAAGTCGGGAATGCCGGTCTTGGCTGCGGCTTCTGCGGGCATCATCGCCGCGGCCTGCGCCTGCGAGATGACTTGCGGAGCCGGCACGTCACGGTGCCCGGCTGCATAGCCCGCCGACAATGCGACGACCACGGCGGCTGCCACGGCACTGCGGGAAAGAACTTTTGTATTCATTGCGGACTCCTTGCGCGGGGTACTCATCTCGACGTACGAAGAGTACGGCGTGTCTCTTAAAGGAGTCTTAAGTACGCAGAAATCGCAATAGTCGCGCAAACGCCCGCGCAGCGGGCATTTGCGGGCGATGAAAGGTCAGAATCGCACGTCCACGAGGAGGCCGCCGGCGGGCGAATCGCCGAGCGTGATGGTCGCGTCGTGCTGATCCGCGATTCGCCTCACGATCGCGAGCCCGAGGCCCGTGCCGGCGATATCGGTGCGCGCGCGGTTCACGCCCGCGCCCACGCGATAAAAGCGATCGAACACGCGCGCGCGCTCGTCCTCCGGGATGCCCGGCCCGCTATCCGCGATGCGCACGCGCGGATGACCATCCACGACGACGAGGCTCACGTCCACGCGGCCGCCAGCGGGCGTGTATTTGGTGGCGTTGTCGAGCAGGTTGTTGAGCATCACGCGCAACGCATCGGCGTCGCCGTGCACGCTCGCCGCCACGCTTTCCTCGATGCCGAGATCGACGCCGCGCTGCTGCGCGAGCGGCGCATAGTTGAGCACGCAATCATCGAGCAGCGCGTGCAGATCGACGTTCCGTGCGCGCGCGTGACCGTCGGGCTCGGAGCGCGCGAGTGCGAGCAGTTGCTCGGCAAGACGCGTGGCGCGCGTCACACCCGCCTGCAGATCGTCGAGCGCTTCGCGGCGCGCTTCATCATCCTTTGCGCGCGCAACGAGTTGCGATTGAATCTGCACGGCGGCCAGCGGCGTACGCAACTCGTGTGCGGCATCGGCAACGAAGGCCTTTTGCGTGTCGATGGCCTGCGCGAGGCGTTCGAGCAGCGCGTTCAACGCATGCACGAGCGGCATGACTTCGCGAGGTAGACGCTCTTCGGGCAGCGGGTCGAGCGCTTCGGGATGACGCGTGTCGAGCGCGCGCGCGACGCGCGATAGCGGCGCGAGCCCGCGCCCCACCATGATCCAGACCGCAATGCCGAGAAACGGCAGCACCACGATGAGCGGCCAGAGCGTGCGCAACGCAACGTTCGCGGCGAGCCGGTTACGCACGGAAACGGGCTGCGCGAGCTGCACGACGTTGTCGCCGACGATCGCGCCATACACGCGCCAGTCGCCACGATCGGTGCGCTCTGTCGAAAAGCCGAGCTCCGCGCGCGGCGCGAGCGGCGCGCGCGGATGCGAGTAGTACATGAGCACGCCGTTGCGATTCCAGATCTGCAGCACGATGCCTTCGTCGCCCGTGTCGCGCGAACTGAGGATCTCGTTGAATGGCTCGGAGGGCAGCGCCTCGGCGATTTCCTGCAACTGGTAGTCGAACAGCTCGTTGGCTTCGGCGAGTGCCTGGCGATAGATCAGCCAGCCCGCGAGCCCGACGCCCGCGACGACGATCGCGAGCAGCCAGAACAGCAGTTGTCGTCGGATGGAACTCATCGGCTAAGGGGGTCTCCTGTCGATCCGGAGTAAGCGCTTGAACGCTTGCTCCGGTCCCATGCAAAGCCGCGCTTGATTTTCTGCTTCATGCGTCTTTGGCGATCATGTAGCCGAGGCCGCGCACGTTGCGGATCAAATCGGCCCCGAGCTTCTTGCGCAGCGCGTGAATATAGACCTCGACGGTATTGCTGCCGATCTCCTCGCCCCAGCCGTACATCTTCTCCTCGAGCTGGGTTTTCGAGAGCACCGCGCCCGGACGCGCGAGCAGCGCTTCGAGCAGCGCGAATTCGCGCGCAGAAAGCGCGACGGGCGAGCCGTCCTGGGTGACCTGGTGCGAGGCCGGATCGAGGGTGATCGAGCCGTGACGGATGGTCGAATCGCTGCGGCCCGACTGGCGGCGGATCAGCGCGCGCATGCGGGCGCCCAGTTCGTCGAGATCGAAGGGCTTGATGAGGTAATCGTCCGCGCCGGCGTCGAGACCTTTCACGCGGTCGGCCACGGCGTCGCGCGCGGTGAGGATCAGTACGGGCAGCGCCGCGCCGCGCGCGCGCAGCGTGCGCAGCACGTCGAGGCCGTCGCGCCGCGGCAATCCGAGATCGAGCAGCATGAGATCGTAAGAATCCGCGCTCGCGGCGGAGAGGGCGGCGTCGCCGTCCTCGACCCAGTCGACCGCAAAGCCTTCGCCGCGCAGCGCCTTGCGCACGCCTTCGGCGATCATGCGGTCATCTTCGACTAGCAGTATGCGCATCGTAATGTAATGGCCGGGCGGCGACGCTGCGCCGCGCTGCGGAAAGGGATGACGATGCGTGCATTCTAGCGCCTGAACAGGTGCGCCGCGCCGCTGCGGCGCGCGGTTGGTCGCGATGTCATGGCGCACGGGGTGGGCACGTGATGCGCGGTGTTTGAACCACGCCACGCAATGTGCAACGTTTTCTCGCCTGCAATGCGCGCACGCGGCGCGAGGTCTTTACAATGTGCGCTTTTGCGGCGCGCAACGTCGCGATGCGCGCGAGCCGCGTTGTACGGCACGCTGTACGTCACGATAAAACGAGCGCATCGAGTCTTGCGCCGCCCCCAATTTTTGCGCCCGCGCGCAGGACCGGCGAATCCCCCCTTCGCTGTGCCGCGCGCGGCCCATGCACTGCCCGCACTCGCCCGAACGCTTTTCATGCTGCCCGCATCGCTGTCCCGCCTACGCTCGTTGTTCAGACTGCCCGCCTCGCGCACCGACCGCGTGCAAGCCCCCAACGCTCATCGCCGGCCCAGGCCGCTCGCACTCGCATTGGCGTGCGCCACGCTCGCCGCAGGCTTCGCAGCCACGCCGGCCGCGTACGCGCAGCCCGAAGGTGCACGCATCCCCACGGTCAACGTGACCACTGTGCTGCCGCCCACCGTGATGGCGGGCCTCGAGCGCGCGCACGTGCCGCTCTCGTCGGTGAGTGTGGTGATCGAGAAGGTGGGCGACCGCCAGCCCAGCGTCGCGGTGAACGCCGGCCAGCCGATGATGCCCGCCTCGACGATGAAGCTTGTCACGACGTGGAGCGGCCTCGCGATGCTCGGTCCCGACTATCGCTGGAAAACGAGCGCCTACACCGACGGAGAAGTCGATGCGAGCGGCACGCTGCACGGCAATCTCTACATCAAGGGCACGGGCGATCCGAAGCTCGTGCCCGAAGAGCTGATCGACCTCGTACAGAAGATTCGCGCGGCCGGCGTCGCGCGCATCGACGGCGCGCTCGTGCTCGACAAGAGCGAGTTCGATCCGTCCACGCGCGACCTGCCCTCGTTCGATGGCGACGACAGCGCGCCCTACAACGTCGGCCCCGATCCGCTGATGTACGCGTTCAAGGCGCTCTCGTTCACGTTCTCGCCCTCGCGCGAGGGAGTGTCGATCGACGTGGTGCCGCCCGTTGCGCAGTGGCAGATCGACAACCAGGTTCGCCAGCGCGCCGGCGCATGCGGCGGCATGCTGCCAAGCCCGCAGGTTTCGCCCGGCGGCAACGGCGTCGTTACCGCGAGCTTCGCGGGCAGCTACGCCATGCGCTGCGGCGAACGCACGCTCAACATGGCCGCGCCCGTGGATCACAGCACGTTCTTCGCGGACGGCTTCCTCGCCCTCTGGCAGCAATCGGGCGGCAGCCTCTTCGCGACGCCGGCCGGCGCGGTGCGCGAAGGCGTCGTGCCGCCGCGCGCGCGTCTGCTCGCCGTGCACCAGAGCCCGCCGCTCGCGGACGTCGTGCACGACATCAACAAGTTCAGCAACAACGTGATGGCGCGCAATCTGTTCCTCACGCTCGGCGCCGTCGAGGGCAAGCCGCCTTCAACGACGGTCAAGGCCGCCACCGCCGTCAATGCGTTCTTGCGGCGCAGCGGCCTGAACATGCCCGAACTCGTGCTCGACAATGGCTGCGGACTCTCGCGCGAAGAGCACATCAGCGCGCTCTCGCTGGCGAATCTCTTGCAGAACGCGAACGCGAGCCCGGTCGCGCAGGTGTTCATCGACTCGCTGCCGATCGTCGGCGTGGACGGCACGATGCGCAACCGCCTCACCAACGCGGGCGTGGAAGGCAACGCGCATATCAAGACGGGCACGCTGCGCGACGTTCGCTCCATCGCCGGCTATGTAGCGGCGGAAAACGGCGAGAGCTGGATCGTGGTGAGCCTCATCAACGATCCGCACGCCGAGGCCGCTCGCGCCGCGCACGACGCGCTGCTCGAGTGGGTGTACAAGGGCATGCCCGAAGAGAAGCCTGTGTACGTCGAGCCGCATCCGAAACGCGCGGCAAAGACTTCGCACAAGGCTCCTGCAAAGCGTCGCGGCGCACACTGACGAGGCGCTGAGCGCTCGCGGATTTCATGCTGGGCGTGGGCCGCGGACCTGTCCCCGCACGCCTCGCGCGAGCCCGCCGCAGTGCGCCGGGCTCGAAGTTTTCCTCTAGCAAAGCGCCGCCCGTCCTGGGCGCGAGGCGTGTACCCTGACGGGCAAAGGCCGAGGGCGCGTCAAATAAATCTGTCATACGCGCACGGCAATCGAGCCGCGCGCCCGTAAGAACGCGCACCAACGCGGCCCCAAAACACGAGACTACAACCGCCGCGCTGCCCGCCAGCGCCGCCCACGGGACAAGGAGGACGACGTTCGTGCAGTTCGACGCGCAATGGCTGCTGCTCGCCCTCGCCCCCGTGTTTCTCGCCTGCATCGGCTGGGAAGCGTGGCATCTCTCCCGCACGCGGGCGCGCGCTGCATCGAACGGCACTCCGGACAGCGCCCGCTACGCCTGGTCCGATACGCTGTGCAACGCCGCGCTCGCGCTCATGCATCAGGGCGCCGACAAGCTGGCGTGGCTCGTCGCGATCCCCGTCTACGCTTATGTCTACCGGCACTTCCGCCTCGTTTCGTGGCAGCCTGGCCTCGTCGCATGGTTCGCACTCTTTATCGCGCAAGACCTGCTCTACTACGTGTTTCATCGCGCGAGCCATCGCGTGCGCTGGCTGTGGGCCGCGCACGTCGTCCACCATTCGTCCGAGCGCCTGAACCTTTCGACCGCGTTTCGCCAGAGCCTCATGTATCCCGTGGCAGGCATGTGGGTGTTCTGGATTCCGCTTGCCATGCTTGGCTTCACGCCGGAGCAGATCGTCGCGATCGTGCTCGTCAATCTCGCGTTTCAGTTTTTCGTGCACACCCAGGCCGTAGGTAAGCTCGGCTGGCTCGAATACGTGTTCAACACGCCGTCGATGCATCGCGTCCATCACGCGCGCAACGCGCGCTATATCGATCGCAATTACGCAGGTGTGCTCGCGATCTGGGATCGCATGTTCGGCAGCTTTGTCGAGGAAGACGCGCACGACGCGCCCGATTACGGCATCGTCAAGCCGCTCGCGTCGTGCAATCCGCTCAAGGCGACGTTTCACGAATGGCTCGCGATGGCGCGGGACTTCGCGCGCATGCCCGACTGGCGCACGCGTCTCGCCGCGCTATTCGCGCCGCCGGACTGGTGCGAGCGCCACGACGCGCTGGGCCTCGCATCCGTGACGGCGCCAGCGACGTCAGCAGGAACGCGCTACAGCGTGCCGGAAAACAACACCGAGGGTGAGTTCGGGTCGCGCAATAGCTGAGAGATTGCGTAGTCTGTCGGCCTTGGCCCCGACCTTGGGGCAGTTGCATGCAGGGGGTTGCATGCAAGGCCGATGACCGACGACTCGACAAGAACATCGACAACGGGACAGACGCTCGTGCCACGAGCACCCGTTGCATGAGTAGGCAGGCATGGCATCAAAGGCCACACACAGAGGAGATGAAGTGAATATGAAGCATCAAGGACCGAGACACCGTACGATGTTGCGCGCCACCCAGATCGCAGTCGCGAGCGCGGCCTTTGCGCTGCTCGCCGCCTGCGGTGGCAGCAGCGGGGGGAACAACAACAACGCGAGCACGCCGCCTGGCGGCGTGAATCTGCAGGTCGTGTCGTTTGGCGACAGCCTTTCGGATGTCGGCACGTACGCAGAGAACATCCTGCCGGGATTCGGCGGCGGCCGCTTCACCACGAATCCTGGCGAAGTGTGGACGCAGAAAATCGCCGAATACTACGGCGGCACGCTCACACCGGCCTTTCAAGGCGGCTTCGGCGCAGCGCTCACGGCCACGGGCGGCATGGGCTACGCACAGGGCGGCGCGAACGTGAGCGCATCGTATCCGGAAGGCGAAGGCTGGGCGCCCGGCAACGCGGCCGCGACCACCGTGCCGGTCGAAACCCAGGTGAACAACTACCTGAGCGCCAACAAGAGCTTCAACGCGAACCAGCTCGTGCTGATCGACGGCGGCGCGAACGACATCTTCGCGTTCTCGACCACCGCAAATCTGAAGGCACTCGGCACCGCGCTGACGGCGGCTGCAACTGCAGCGGCACAGGCGGGCACCCCGCTCACGCAAACGCAGCAGGTCGAGTTCATTGCCGGCTACCTGGAGGCCAACAGCCCGCAGCTCCTGGCGTCCGCTACCACACTCGCCAAGCAAGTCGGGACTATCCTCGCCGCAGGCGGCAAGCACGTGGTACTGATGACGGTGCCCGACATCGGCCAGACACCCCTCGGCGTCTCCGCGAACGTGAGTTCGCCGGGTGCTGCATCGCTCCTGACCGGCATTAGCGCCGCCTACAACGGCATCGTTGCGGCGGCACTTACGCAAGCGGGCATTGCGAACAACGTCATCGTCGCCGATGCGTTCGCGTGGTTCGAACAGTTGCTGCCGACCTATCAGGCGAATGGCTTCACCGTCTCGAACACGGGCACGGCCTGTAACCTCGCGCAGATGCAGGCGTCGGCCACGGCCTACGCACAGAAGAACCCGTCGGTGCTCGTCGGCGGCATGACCGCCGCACAATACGGTGCGCAGTTCGCCTCGTCGCTGTTCTGCTCGCCGCAGACCTACACGGTCGCGAACGCCGATCAGACCTACATCTTCGCCGACTCGGTCCACCCGACGACACGTACGCACGCGCTGTTCGCGCAGTACGTCGAAGGGCTGGTCGCGAAGTCGGGCGTGGGGAAATAAGCGCACTTCGCAGCTTTTTCAAGGCGCAAAAAAACCCGGCTCGCGAGCCGGGTTTTTTGTGGCGACAAACGTAGCACTCGCCGCCACGAGGCCACGATTACTGCTGCGCCTCGAACGCCGCCGCCGCCCGCCCCAACCGGTCATTGACCGCAATCCACTCGATCGTCTCCGGCAGCTTCTCGATGAGAATGCGCGAGACATTCGCGCGATCGAGCGCGCGCAGCAAGCCATACAGCTCGCGCGCATATTCCTGCGGCTCTTCCGGCGCAGCGACGAAATGCACGCCCTGATCCTGCGCCCAAACGCCCGCGCGCGAGGCGCGCGCCACCAGCGCGACCGTTTCGCCCGCCTCGCGCGCCGCCGCGAGCAACGGCTCCAGCGCTTCGAACGGCAGCAGCGCGAGCGGCGTGCGCGGCGCGTAGTGCGCCTTGAGCGTGCCCGAAGCGCGCGGCGCCGTGGCGTCCGAACCGTCGGGCAGACGCGGCGCCTCGCCCAGCACACGGGCGATGTCGTGCGGCGTCACGTGACCGGGCCGCAGCAACGCGGGAAATCCGCGCGAAAGATCGAGAATCGTCGATTCGATCCCAACGTCGCATGCGCCGCCATCGAGCACATGCACCGCCGCGCCGAATTCGTCGCGCACGTGCTGCGCCGTGGTCGGGCTCACGTGGCCGAAGCGATTCGCCGAAGGGGCCGCCACGCCGCCATGCCCGCCGCGTCGCGCGGAAAACGCCGCCAGCAGCTTCTGCGCGACCGGATGCGACGGGCAGCGCAGCCCCACCGAATCCTGGCCGCCGCTCACGGCGTCGGGAATGCGTTCATGGCGCTTGACGATCAATGTGAGCGGGCCGGGCCAAAAGGCATCGACGAGCTTCTGCGCCGCCTCGGGCCACTCCGCGGCCCAGTACTGCGGATCGCCGCCGGGCGGCAGATGCACGATCACCGGATGGTTGGCGGGCCGCCCCTTCGCCGCGTAGATACGCGCAACGGCTTCGGGCGAAGCCGCATCGCCGCCGAGGCCGTACACGGTCTCGGTCGGGAACGCGACCAGTTCGCCCGCATCGAGCAGCGCGGCAGCGTGCTCGATGTCGGCATCGGTCAGATGCGGCGCGTTCTGCTGGTCAGACATGATGCGGTCCTGAGCTCAGCTCGTGGCTATGTGCAGCAGGCGCGCGCAGTCGCGTGCGGCCGTGCGCGCTTCGTCGAGCGTCGGCGCGGTGAAGTTCACGTGGCCCATCTTGCGGCCCTGACGCGCTTCTTCCTTGCCGTACAGATGCAGACGCGCAGCCGGCATCGCGGCCACCTGGTCCCACGGCGGCGTGACGGGCGTGGCGCCCTTCTGGGGCTTGGCCTCGCCCACCGCACAGGGGAACCACACGTCGCCGAGGATGTTGAGCATCACGGCCGGCGAGTGCTGGCGCGTGTCGCCTAGCGGCATGGCTGTCATCGCGCGCACCTGCTGCTCGAACTGGCTCGTGGCGCAGGCATCGGTCGTGTAGTGGCCCGAGTTGTGCGGGCGCGGCGCCATTTCGTTGGCGACGAGCGAGCCGTCTTCGAGGATGAAGAATTCCACGCACAGCACACCCACGTAGCCGAGCTTCGCCGCGATCTGGATCGCGGCCTGCTGGGCCTGCTGAACGAGCGCGGGGCTCGCGTCGGGTGCGGGCACGATGGTGTGCGAGAGCACGCCGTTGCGGTGCGTGTTCTGCGCGAGCGGATAGACCGCCGCCGCGCCGTTGGCGCCGCGCGCGATCAGCGCGCTCACCTCGAACTTCAGCGGCAGGCGCTTTTCCAGCACGCAAGGCACGCCGCCAAGCGACGCATGTGCCTCGCGCACTTCCTCGACATTGCCTACGCGGATCTGGCCTTTGCCGTCGTAGCCCATGCGCGCGGTCTTGAGAATGCCCGGCAGCACGGCGGCAAGCGCCTGGTCGTCGATGCCGGCGAGCGCCTGCGACGACTCGATCACCACGTGCGGCGCGACCGGCACGCCCGCCGCCGCGATAAAGCGCTTCTCGGCGATACGGTCCTGCGCCACCGCCACGCAGCGCCCGGCAGGGCTCACGAAGGTCGACTTCGCGAGCGTATCGAGACTTGCGGCGGGCACGTTCTCGAACTCAGTCGAGATGGCCGCGCACAGGCGCGCCAGTTCGGTGAGCGCGGCCTCGTCGTCGTACGCGGCGCAGATGTGGCGGTCGGCCACGGTGCCCGCGGGGCTCGTGGCGTCGGGGTCGAGCACGGCGACGCGGTAGCCCATCGCCTGCGCGGCAAAGCAGAACATGCGGCCAAGCTGGCCGCCACCCACCATGCCCAGCCAGGCGCCGGGCAGGATCGGTGAAACCGGAGAGTTGTCAGGAGTCATCTTCGTTGTCGGCCGCGGGATGGCCGCGGCGCGTGGGGACGATCAAAGCGGGGCAATCAAAGCGGAGGCAGCACCATGGCATGCGCCGCTTCGTTCTGGCGCACACGGAAGGCCGCGAGCTTGTTCGCGTAGTCGGTGTTGGTCACGCTCAGGATCGAGACGGCGAAGAGCGCCGCATTGGCCGCGCCCGCCTCGCCGATGGCGAAGGTCGCGACCGGCACGCCCTTGGGCATCTGCACGATCGAATGGAGCGAATCCACGCCCTTCAGATACTTGCTGACCGCCGGCACGCCCAGCACGGGCACCGTGGTCTTGGCCGCCAGCATGCCGGGCAGGTGTGCCGCGCCGCCCGCGCCCGCGATGATCGCGCGCAGGCCGCGCTCGCGCGCTTTTTCCGCGTACTCGAACATTTCGTCGGGCATGCGGTGCGCCGAGACGACCTTGGCCTCGTACGCGACGCCGAACTCCTGCAGGATCGCGACCGCGTGCTTCATCGTGTCCCAGTCGGAGCTGGAGCCCATCAACACGCCGACGAGCGGCGCCGCATGCTGGTGAGCCGTCTGAACTTCGCTCATTGTGCTTCCTTCTTCCCTCTTTGCTCGCTTTAAGCGAGCTTTTGACCCGTGAGACGCTCGAGCGCCTCCTGATACTTCGCCGACGTCTTCGCGACCACTTCGTCGGGCAGCTTGGGCGCCGGCGGCTCCTTCTTCCAGTCCTGGGTTTCGAGCCAGTCGCGCACGAACTGCTTGTCGAACGACGGCGGGTTCGAGCCCACCTCATACTGATCGGCCGGCCAGAAGCGCGACGAGTCGGCGGTGAGCGCCTCGTCCATCAGATACAGCTGGCCGTGGTTGTCGAGGCCGAATTCGAACTTCGTGTCGGCGATGATGATGCCGCGCGTGGCCGCGTAATCCGCAGCTTCCTTGTACAGCTTGATCGAAATTTCCTTGATGGTGCGCGACAGCTCGGTGCCGATGCGGCGCTCCATCTCGTCGTACGTGATGTTCTCGTCGTGGTGGCCCATTTCGGCCTTCGCTGCCGGCGTGAAGATCGGCTCGGGCAGCTTCTGCGCGTTTTGCAGGCCCGGCGGCAGTTCGACGCCGCACACGGCGCCCGTTGCCTGATAGTCCTTCCAGCCGCTGCCGGCCAGATAGCCGCGCACAACTGCCTCGACGAGGATCGGCTCGAGGCGCTTCACCACCACGGCGCGACCCTTGACCTGCTCCACTTCGTCGGCGGCGACCACGGTTTCCGGCGCCACGCCCGTGAGATGGTTCGGCACGACGTGCTTGAGCTTCTCGAACCAGAAGTCGGCCATCTGGTTGAGCACCTCGCCCTTGCGCGGAATCGGCTCGCCCATGATGACGTCGAACGCCGACAGACGGTCGGTGGTGACGATCAGCAGCTTGTCGGTGCCCACGGCATAGTTGTCGCGGACCTTGCCGCGGCCGAGAAGCGGCAGCGAGCTGAGCGTAGATTCGTAGAGGGTAGACATCGTCGTGATTCGCTAAAAGGACAATCGAAACGGAGGCGGGTTCGGTCCCGATTCGCGGCTAAAACCGCGGCAGGAAACCGTAAAACCGAAGGTATTGCGAGGGTAAACCAAAAACTAACAAATTTCCCAGAAAAGCCCATCGCCGTTCCCCCAAAACAGGCGGAAACGGCGATGTTTTGACTACTCTGGCGCGGCCGGACCCAGCCGGCGCGCCTGACGCAGAAGCTCGCTCAGCGAACAATCTGCGCGAGTTCGCCCGACTTGTACTTCTCGGCGATCTTGTCGAGCGAAACCGGCTTGATCTTGCCGGCCTGGCCTTCGCAGCCGAACGCGAGGAAGCGGTCCACGCACACCTTCTTCGCGGCTTCGCGAGCCGGCTTCAGGTAGTCGCGCGGGTCGAACTTCGACGGGTTTTGGTACATATAGCGACGGATCGCGCCCGTGATCGCCAGACGCAGATCGGTGTCGATATTGATCTTGCGCACGCCGTGACGGATGCCTTCCTGGATCTCTTCCACCGGCACGCCGTACGTTTCCTTCATGTCGCCGCCGAACTCGCGGATCTCGGCCAGCAGTTCCTGCGGCACCGACGACGAACCATGCATCACGAGGTGCGTGTTCGGAATGCGCGCGTGGATTTCCTTGATGCGCTGGATCGACAGAATGTCGCCCGTGGGCTTCTTGGAGAACTTGTACGCGCCGTGCGAGGTGCCGATGGCGATCGCCAGCGCGTCGCACTGCGTGAGCTTCACGAAGTCGGCGGCCTGCTCCGGGTCCGTCAGGAGCTGCTCGCGCGTCATGGTGCCTTCGGCGCCGTGACCGTCTTCCTTGTCGCCCTTCATCGTTTCCAGCGAACCGAGCACGCCCAGTTCCGCTTCGACCGTCACGCCGATCGAGTGCGCCATTTCGACGACCTTGCGCGAGACTTCGACGTTGTACTCGTACGATGCAACCGTCTTGCCGTCGGCTTCGAGCGAGCCGTCCATCATCACGCTGGTGAAACCGCTGCGGATGGCTGCCATACAGACCGCCGGCGACTGGCCGTGGTCCTGGTGCATCACGACCGGAATATGCGGATACGACTCGACTGCGGCTTCGATCAGGTGACGCAGGAAGGGCTCACCCGCGTACTTACGCGCGCCAGCCGATGCCTGCATGATCACCGGCGAGCCGACCTGGTTCGCTGCTTCCATGATCGCCTGGACCTGTTCCAGGTTGTTCACGTTGAACGCCGGCAGGCCATAACCGTGTTCAGCCGCGTGGTCGAGCAGTTGACGCATTGATACGAGAGGCATTGTTGCTACTCCTTTGATTTGAAACGAATTGCTTCTGCCGCCGGCTGTCTTTTGCAGTCGGTCGAGGGCGGCCTGGCAGCCGCCGCCCGCGTGACCTGCCGCGGGCTCGATGGCGTGATTTTATCGCGAAGCGCGTCCGTTCCCTGCGCCTGGCACGTAACTGGCATGAAATTGGCGTATCGGAACGTCAAAACCGCGAGAAGGTGCAAAAAGAGTTGACAGCCCGCGCGCCGCTTCTACGGCGTACGGGCTGCAATTGCGGGGAAAAGACGTCTAAATGACACCGATCTGACGCCGATCTGATACCAATGTGATACCAGTCGGCGTCAGCGGGATTTATTTTCGGGAGTCTCGAAAATAAAGCGAAAAAAATCGCCGCAGACTTAAAGGACAGCAGTTACAGCACATCTCCGACGCGCACGATCTTCAGCGTGTTCGTGCCGCCCGGCTGACCCATCGGCTCGCCCACGGTCAGCACGACCATGTCGCCACGCGACGCGTAGCCCTTGCTCACCACCACTTCGATGGCTTGCTGGAGCGCCGTGTCGCGGTCGCTGCTGGTATCCAGATGCAGCGGCGTGACATTGCGGTAGAGCGACATGGCGCGCTCGCTGCCCGCGCGCGGCGTGAGCGCGAAGATCGGCACGTGGGTCCAGTGGCGCGACATCCAGAGCGCGGTTGAGCCCGATTCCGTAAGCGCGACAATTGCCTTCGCGCCCAGGTGGTAGGCCGTGAAGAGCGCGCCCATGGCGATCGACTGGTCGATGCGCGTGAAGGTGCGGTCGAGGAAGTCCTTGTCCAGCTCGGACTGTTCCGACTTTTCGGCTTCCAGACAGATCGCGGCCATCGCCTCGATGGTCTGCACCGGGTACTTGCCCGCCGCCGATTCGGCCGAGAGCATCACCGCGTCAGTGCCGTCCAGCACAGCGTTGGCGACGTCCGAGACTTCGGCGCGCGTGGGCACCGGCGCGTGGATCATCGACTCCATCATCTGCGTGGCCGTGATGACGAGCTTGTTCGAGTCGCGCGCCATGCGGATCATGCGCTTTTGCAGCGCCGGCACCGCGGCGTTGCCGACTTCCACGGCCAGGTCGCCGCGCGCGACCATGATCCCGTCCGACGAATCGAGAATTTCCTGCAGCGCCGGAATCGCTTCGGCGCGTTCGATCTTCGCGATCATCTTCGGCTTGATGCCGTAGGGCGCGCCCGCGATGTTCGCGAGCTGGCGCGCCATTTCCATGTCGGTGGCGTTCTTCGGGAACGACACGGCGACGAAGTCCGCGCCGAGCGACATGGCCGTGCGGATGTCTTCCATGTCCTTCGCGGTGAGAGCCGGCGCCGTGAGGCCGCCGCCCTGGCGGTTGATGCCCTTGTTGTTCGACAGGTCGCCGCCGACCTTCACGGTCGTATGGATCTCGCTGCCGATCACGCGTGCGACGTCGAGCACGATCAGGCCGTCGTTGAGCAGCAGGATGTCGCCCGGCTTCAGGTCGCGCGGCAGGTCCTTGTAGTCGAGACCGACGCGTTCGTCGTTGCCGAGTTCGCATTCGGCGTCGAGGATGAACGGCTGGCCCGGCTCGAGCGTCGTCTTGCCGTTCTCGAATTTGCCGACGCGAATCTTCGGGCCTTGCAGGTCCGCCATGATCGCGACTTCGCGGCCAGCCTGGCGGGCGCAGTCCCGCACCATTTCAGCACGCTGACGGTGGTCGTCGGCACTGCCGTGCGAGAAGTTGAGGCGCACCACGTCCAGTCCTGCGCGGATCATTTTCAGCAGGATGTCCGGCGTGCTGGAAGCCGGACCGATGGTGGCGACAATCTTGGTGGCGCGATGCATGAGTCTCCTCGTCTGGATAGGATCGCTGGGAAAACCGTTGCTGCGAGAAGTGCTGGCCGGCTGCGCCGCGGGTGCGGACGCGCCGGAACGCGCACCGGGTGAGCCCGGCGTCGCTTTCTTGGAGGGCGCTACGGGGCTCACATGAGCCGTTGCGGCGCTTTCTACATGCGTAGTCGTATTCGGTTCGGGCGTGGCTGTGCGCCCTGTCGGATTCTGTGCGGCTGTCGATTCAGCAGTCGACTGCGTCGCCGCAATGTCCAGTTCGGCAGCGGCGGCGGGCGTCGCGTCCGCCCGCGCCTGATCAATCTCTGCCTGGGGCGCTGCGCGCCCCTTCTGTTTTGCTGCGGCCCCGGCTGCGCTGCGCGACTTCTGTGCAGCGGCACGAGGAAGCTTGCTCATGGCGGCCTTCCCGCCCGGGGCGCGCGGCGCCACTTAACCAGCCGCCCGCGTTTCGAGCACTTCGACCGCCGGCAGCTTCTTGCCTTCGAGGAACTCGAGGAAGGCGCCGCCGCCGGTGGAGATATAGCTGACCTTGTCGGCAATGTTGTACTTCGCGATGGCCGCGAGCGTGTCGCCGCCGCCGGCGATCGAGAACGCGCCCGAGTTGGCGATGGCGTCCGCGAGCGTCTTCGTGCCGTTGCCGAACTGGTCGAACTCGAACACGCCGACCGGGCCGTTCCACACTATCGTGCCGGCCTGCGCGAGTTGCGCGGCGAGCGCGTTGGCGGTAACCGGGCCGATGTCGAGAATCATGTCGTCGTCGGCGACGTCGGCCACGTTCTTCGTCTCGGCCTTGGCCGTCGGCGCGAATTCCTTGGCGGTCACGACGTCGGTCGGGATCGGCACCGAGGCGCCGCGGGCGCGCGCCGCGTCGATGATGGCCTTCGCGTCGTCGATGAGATCGACCTCGGCAAGCGACTTGCCGATCTTCAGGCCTGCCGCGAGCATGAACGTGTTAGCGATGCCGCCGCCGACGATCAGCTGGTCGACCTTCTCGGCCAGCGACTTGAGGATGGTGAGCTTCGTCGAAACCTTCGAGCCGGCGACGATCGCCACCAGCGGGCGCTTCGGCGCGCCGAGGGCCTTGCCGAGCGCGTCGAGTTCGGCGGCGAGCAGCGGACCCGCGCAGGCCGTGGGCGCGTACTTCGCGATGCCGTAGGTCGTGGCTTCGGCGCGGTGCGCCGTGCCGAACGCGTCGTTCACGTAGATATCGCAGAGCTTCGCCATCTTTTGCGAAAGCTCGTCCGAGTTCTTCTTCTCGCCCTTGTTGACGCGGCAGTTTTCGAGCAGCACCACGTTGCCCGGCTCGACGTTCACGCCGTTTTCCACCCAGTTCGCAACCAGCGGCACGTCGCGGCCGAGCAGTTCGGCGAGGCGCTTCGCGACCGGCGCGAGGGAGTCTTCGGACTTGAATTCGCCTTCGGTCGGGCGGCCCAGGTGCGAGGTGACCATGACGGCCGCGCCTGCGTCGAGTGCGGCCTTGATGGCCGGCACGGAGGCGCGCACGCGGGTGTCTTCGGTGATGTTGCCGTTGTCGTCCTGCGGCACGTTCAGGTCGGCGCGGATGAATACGCGCTTGCCCTTCAATTTGCCTTCGGAGATCAGATCGGAAAGACGCAGAACCTTGTTCATGGGCATGTCATCTTGATGGTGGGAAGGCGGTGGCAAGGCGATGCGGCGCCGCGGGCCTTGTTTTGGCGCGGCAAGACGTGCTCAACGGCACGGCGCGGGATCCGGTTTGACGCTGTCTCGGGTCGCTGCTCCGGGTCGCTGCTCGTCGCTGGCACGAGCCGGCATCGAATTGCGAGATCGGTATTTTAGCTGATAGCCAGGACGATCTGAGACGTGTCCAGGCGAATCTCCCGTATTTGGGCAGACGCTGCTCGCCGGGCGGGCCTTCGCGGGATTTGCTGCGTCGCAGCATGCGGTTCGGCTGAAAAAAAATCGCCCGGAACCGGCGCGAAGCGACCCTAAAATCGCCCCAAAACCCCGCCCCACACGCCCGCGGGCGCGCTGGCAGGCGTCAAATGACGCTAAAATAGTCGTCTTTGCCACTCGCAGCCAAGTGGCGTGCGGCGAAGCCTGCTGTATAAGCCCGATATTTACTGCACTTGTCTGGAGAATCGTATGTCAATGGCCGACCGCGACGGCAAGATATGGATGGACGGCAAGCTGATTGATTGGCGCGACGCCAACATTCACGTGCTGACCCATACGCTGCACTACGGCATGGGTGTTTTCGAAGGCGTACGCGCCTACAAGACAGCCGCCGGCAGCACCGCTATCTTCCGCCTCGCCGAGCACACCAAGCGTCTGCTCAACTCGGCCAAGATCTTCCAGATGGACGTGCCGTTCGACGCGAAGACGCTCGCCGACGCACAGCTCGAAGTCGTGCGCGCGAACAAGCTCGAGTCGTGCTACATCCGCCCGATCATCTGGGTCGGCTCGGAAAAGCTCGGCGTGTCGGCCAAGGGCAACACCATTCACGTGGCCATCGCCGCGTGGCCGTGGGGCGCCTATCTCGGCGAAGACGGCCTCGCCAAGGGCATCCGCGTGAAGACGTCGTCGTTCACGCGTCACCACGTGAACGTGTCGATGGTGCGCGCCAAGGCTTCGGGCTGGTATGTGAACTCGATCCTCGCCAACCAGGAAGCCACCGCCGACGGCTACGACGAAGCGCTGCTGCTCGACGTGGACGGCTATGTGTCGGAAGGCTCGGGCGAGAACTTCTTCCTCGTGAACAACGGCAAGCTGTACACGCCGGACCTCTCGTCGTGCCTCGACGGCATCACGCGCGACACCGTCATCACGCTCGCGCGCGACATGGGCATTCAGGTGATCGAAAAGCGCATCACGCGCGACGAGGTCTACACGGGCGACGAAGCGTTCTTCACCGGCACCGCCGCCGAAGTCACGCCGATCCGCGAGCTCGACAACCGCACCATCGGGAGCGGCTCGCGCGGCCCGATCACGGAGAAGCTGCAATCGGCCTTCTTCGACGTGGTTTCGGGCAAGAGCGACAAGTACGCGCACTGGCTCGCGAAGGTCTAAGAAAGAAAGGTCCGGGCGAACCCACGCCTGGCCCCCACAGCTACACAGAGAATCGTCCTCATGAGCGAAATTAAGGAAATGCCGCTGGTCGAACTTTCGGCCAAGGATCTGCCCGCTTACTGCCCGAATCCGTCGATGCCGCGCTGGAGCAATCACCCGCGCGTGTTCCTCGACGTGACCCACGGCGAAGCGAAGTGCCCGTACTGCAGCACGCGTTACAAGCTGCGCGCGGGCGAGGTCGTCCACGGCCACTGACGCGTTGCGAGGCTCGCGCCCAGGCGGCGCGCAGCCGCGCTCGCGCCATTTTCGTTCGCGGGGGCGCAGCCGCCGGGTGAAAACACCTCGCTCGTGCGGCATTCCCCATGCTTCACTGCCCGTCGCGCGCCGTCCTGAAAACGGCGGCGCGCCGCGGGCTTTACGCACATCGCCACGAAGCCATACGCCGCACCTTGCGCCAACGCCCGCCGGCACGCCGGCTGGACGTCGCGCTAACCGCTTCGTTGAATTAACCGTGTTACATGCGGCATCCCTGATTTCCCAAGAACGGGCAAGCCGCGTGCAACCTTTACCCTCTCCGGACCCTGACTCCCGATGCGCCGCGCGCTGGTAATCGCACCGAACTGGATCGGTGACGCACTGATGGCGCAGCCGCTTTTTTCGCGGCTCGTGAAACTGCACCCGCGCATTCAGATCGATGCGCTAGCGCCAACCTGGGTTGCGCCCGTACTCGAGCGCATGCCCGAGATCCGCGACGTCTACGCCACCGACCTCGGCCACGGCAAGCTGCAACTGCTGCGCCGCTGGCAACTGGCGGGCGATCTACGCGCCGAGCGTTATGACGCCGCGTACGTGCTGCCCAATTCGCTCAAGTCCGCGCTGATCCCGTGGCTCGCCAACATCGGGCTGCGCATTGGCTACACGGGCGAGAACCGCTACGGCCTCTTGAACGTGCGCCATGCGAATCCGCCGAAGGACGAGCGGCCACCGATGGTCAGGCACTATGCCGCGCTCGCCTACGCGCCCGGCGCGACGGTGCCCGACGACCTGCCGATGCCGCGCCTCGAGTCGGACCCGAACGAGGCGTCCCGCGTCTCGGCGCGCTTCAATCTCGATACGCGCGTGCCGCTGCTCGTGTTCTGCCCCGGCGCCGAGTACGGCCCCGCCAAGCGCTGGCCGCCCGAGCATTTCGCAGCGCTCGCGAAAATGGTGGGCCAGTCGTTCCCGTACACGCAGATCGTCGCGCTCGGCTCGCCGAAGGACGCCCCGCTCGCTCAGGCCATTGCCGATCGCGCGCCGAACGTGCGCAACCTGTGCGGGCAGACCGCGCTCGGCGAGGCGTGCGCGCTGATCTCGCGCGCGAACGCCGTGGTGACCAACGATTCCGGCCTGATGCACGTGGCCGCCGCGCTGCGTCGCCCGCTCGTCGCACTCTACGGTTCGACGGATCCGCGCCACACGCCGCCCTTGTCCGAGCTTGCAAAGGTACAATGGCTGCATCTCGAATGTAGTCCCTGCTTTGCTCGCGAGTGTCCGCTCGGGCATCTGAACTGCCTGCGCGAACTGAGCCCGGAGCAGGTTTTCGGCGATCTGCGCGGCATGCTGCTCGGGCAGCGATAAGCATTACGCATCGCCCGCCAGCGTTGGGCGGCCATGAGCCGCCCGCCACGCTAAAAATATCGCGCACGCAAATGGATGTGCGCCACGCAACGGACGCCACGCGCGTTGCGCGCGCCCAATAGAGGCATCGAGGCGCGGGAGGGACCAAAGCGCCGTATCGGAGCACGTCACAGGCCTGTCTCGCGAAAGCGGCATGCTCGCGGCAAACGCAGCGACAGACTCGAAACGCCGCAACCGATCATCCGCCAACCCGCGCCCAGGGACACGCCGAGTGCAACACCGGGCGCACAAGACCAACGAGCCATGCCACGTTTTGCCCACATCTTCGAAGCCGCCGCGGACACCCTCAACGCGTACTACCAGGCCGTCGCGGAAGTCAACATCGACAGCTTGATGGGTCTGTGGATCGATGAAGAATTCGTGAGCTGCATCACGGCGGAAGGCGCGCATCTGCATGGCCTGTCGAGCATCCGCGCAGGCCTCGCCGCGCAGCTCGAAGCGGCGCCGGTGTCGATCGAGCCGCTCGACATCCGCGTGTACGACAGCCTCGGCACCGTGGTCTACGCAATCGTGGAAGCGCATCGCGCGGTCGATCCCAGCGCGATTCCCACCATGGTCTTCACGACCTACGTGATGGTTCACGAGCGCGGCGAGTGGCGTATCGCACATATTCACGCGAGCCGCATGCCCGACGACGCAGCAACCCAGTTCTCGGCCAAATTGCGCCATGGCCAGGGCGCGCTGCACTGATACATAAGGGCGCAAAGCAGGGGGCAGTCATGAGTACGACCGACGACACCAGCAGGCCCAGCGAGGCAGCCCGCGTCGCCGCCGCGCTCGAGGCCCAGACTGCCCTGCTCGGCGCCAGCTACGATCTCAACTACCGCGCGCCCTTCTGGTTGCCAGGGGCGCACATCCAGACCATCGTGCCGGCGCTCTTCTCGCGCCTGCCCGCGCCCGCCTACCGGCGCGAGCGCTGGGACACGCCCGACGGCGACTTCATCGAAGTGGACTGGCTGGACGGCAAGCATGCCGGTGCGCGCTCACACGACGCGCGCAACGCCCCGCTATTCGTGCTGTTCCACGGCCTGGAGGGCGGCTCGAGTTCGCACTATGCACGCGCGCTCGCGGCCGCCGCGCATGCGCGCGGCTGGCACGCGGCGATCCCCCACTTTCGCAGTTGCAGCGGTCCGTTGAACCTGCTGCCACGCTTCTACCATCTCGCCGATTCCGCCGAAGTCGACTGGGTGCTGCGCCGCTTCGCCGCCCGCCACTCAGGGCCGATCGTGGTCGCGGGCGTGTCGCTCGGCGGCAACGTGCTGCTGCACTGGCTCGCGCAGCGCCGCGAAGACGCCGCGATCGTCGCGGCGGCCGCTGCGATCTCCACGCCGCTCGACGTGCATGCGGGCAGCGAGATGCTCACGCAGGGCTTCGGCATGATCTATACGCGCAGCTTTCTGAAGACGCTGAAGGTCAAGGCGCTCCAGAAACTCGAGCAGTACCCCGGTCTTTTCGACGCCCAAGCCGTGCTCGCGAGCCGCACGATGTACGAATTCGACAATGTCGTGACCGCGCCGCTGCATGGTTTTCGCGATACCCACGACTACTACACCCAGGCGACGATCCGCCCGAAGCTCGGTGAAATCGTCGTCCCCACGCTCGTGCTGAACGCGCGCAACGATCCGTTCCTGCCGGGCCGCGTGCTGCCCGCGCGCCACGAAGTGAGCGCCGCCGTCGAGCTCGATCAGCCTGCGCATGGCGGCCACGTCGGCTTCATGACGGGCCCGTTCCCCGGCCGCAGCGACTGGCTCGCGCAGCGCGTGTTCACCTATTTTTCGCCTTTCGTCTCTCATGGATGACATCGTCAAACAGGCGCTCGCGCGCTGGCCCAACGTCCCGCATTGCACGGGATGGCTGCTGCTCGACGCACGCGGCAACTGGCGCATGCGCGACGAGGCCGCCCAGGCGCAGAACGCACCCGGCACGGCCATCCGCCACGAAGCGCTGCTCGGCTTCATCAACCGCAATTACGAGCGCGACGAACAGGGCCAGTGGTACTTCCAGAACGGCCCGCAGCGCGTGTATGTCGAGCTCGAATACACGCCGTGGATCGTGCGTCTCGCTGTTGATCACGACGGCGCGCTCACGCTCACCGATCAGGGCGGTCAAGCGCTCGAACCCGTGGCCGCTTACCTCGACGAAGCGGGCAGCGTGATCTTTGCCGATGCGAGCACCCCTCCGCGCGCGGCGCTGCTGCACGATCACGACCTCGATCTCTTCACCGACCACGCCACGCTCGCCGACGACGCCGACAGCGGCACGTTCCACTGGCGCGCCGGCGACGCATTGCCGCTGCAGCCGATCAAGCGCGCCGACGTGAGCGCGCACTTTGCCTTCGTGACGAGCCCGGCACACGCCGAGCGCGAAGCGCAGGCGGCGGAACATGGCGCGAGCACGCCGGCTCCTGCCAAAGACTGAGCGCCGGCTCAGCCGCGGCCCTCGTCCTTCTCGTCCTGGCGCTCCTGCTTGTAGCGGGCCTCGAAGTCGTGCAGGCGCGCCTCGATCGTCGACAGATCGTAGTAGCCCACCGATTTCATGTCGCGCGCCTCCTTGAGCTGACGGATGGCCGAGGGCCAGGCGCCGTCGAGGGCGAGCTTCTCCGCCATTGCCCGATGCTGTGTGAGCGCGTCGCCGAGTCCTGCGCTTGCCTGCGCCAGATAGAGCCACCACGCGTCTTGCTGCGGTTCGGCCTCGGTTTGGCTGCGCGCGAGCGTTTGCGCCTCCTTGAAGCGGCGCGCCGCGATCAGCGCCTGCAGCAGCGAATCGGTGGCCGCGTGCGAGCCTGGCCACGCCTTGTGCGCCGCCTCGCCTAGCCGCACGGCGTCGTCGGGGCGGCCCGAGCGGCGCGCGATATCCACGGCGAGCACGTCGAGACTCGGCGAGTTGCGTGTTTTGCTGCCATCCGCGGCCTCGAACTGCGCGAACGCCGCACGCGAGTTTGCGAGCGACGCCGTCGCGTCGTCGTAGCGCTCCAGCAGCAACTGCGCGTAGGCAATGCCGTACCAGTTCGCGGCGACGTTGAGCGCCGTGCGGTCCTCGATCTCCGAGCGCAGACGCGAAACCTCGTCGATGTACTCGTTGCGCGTACGGTCCTGAAGCACGCGCACGCGCGCACGCACGAACCCGTACTCGGACGCCTGGTGCGGCTGCCGGTACGCGGCGCGGCGCGCGCGGTCCTGCATGTCGGCGATGCGCTCGCCGGTGAGCGGGTGCGTGCGAGCGTACGCCGGCACGCCCGAGTCTTCCATCGAATCGCGCTCGAGCCGTTCGAAAAACGCCACCATGCCCCACGGGTCGTAGCCCGCTCCCGCGAGCAGCTGGAAACCCACGCGATCGGCCTCGTGCTCGGCGGCGCGCGAGAAACGCAACTGGCTGTCCACGGCAGCCGCCTGGCTGCCGAGCGCAATGCCCGCACCCAGGTCGCCGCTATGCGCGAGCACCCCCGCGAGAATGCCGAACAGCACGCCCGCCAGCGCGGCAAGACTCGTGCGCTCGCTCTCCGAAAGCATGCGTGCGATGTGCCGCTGCAATACGTGGCCCATTTCGTGGCCGAGCACGGAGGCGAGTTCGGATTCCGTTTGCGTGACGACGATAAGCCCCGAGTTCACGCCGATGAAGCCGCCCGGCAGCGAGAACGCGTTGATCTGGCCATCGCGGATCGCGAAGATATCGAAGTCGGGCCGATAGCCGCCGATGAACTGCGCGCTCGCGGCCGCAGCGAGACGCGCGGCGACCGAATTGAGGTAGTCGCGCACGAGCCAGTCGCCGATATAGTCGGGGTCGCGGCGAATCTCGCGCATCACGCGCTCGCCGATGCGGCGCTCGGCCTGCGGCGTGAGCGCGCCGCCCGAGCCGTCGCCGAGGTCGGGCAACTGCGGGACCCACGCAGGGGCGCGCACGCTGGCGTTGCCGTCCGAAGACGAGGTCGGTGCGCCGGATTGGCCCGGGGTCGACAAGCGGCTCTTCGCGCCGCCGTAAGTGCCGAACACGCCCTGCGCGATCGAGGCGGGGATGACGGGGTCCGCCGCGTCATCGAACGGGCCGCTGACGAGCGCGGGTGCCGCCGCGCTGGGTACATTCGGTGCGGTGCCGGGAGACGACGGGGCGGGCTTCGCGGCTGCCGGCGAAGCCGCGCCGCGATTGAGCACGGCGGCGTTCGACGCCTGCGCGTGCGCTTGCGGGGAAACCGCGAGCGACGCGCACAACCATGCAGCAAGCAGCCGTTTCAGACGCATTGATGACAGGATCGGGGAACGCGGAACACTATCGCGGCGGCGCGCCCGGTGCGGACCGCCTGCGCTCGTTTGTGCCAATCGGTTGATTGTAGCCCGCCTTACAAGCCTTGCGGCCCGGCAAGACAGGCAGAAAACCCTGCGTGCCGCGCTGTTAAGATAGGTACCCCTCAAGGAAGAACCCACCATGCCTGAACTCACGCATTTTGATGCAGCCGGCGACGCCCATATGGTCGATGTCGGCGGCAAGGCAGAGACGAAGCGCATTGCGCTCGCGAGCGGCACGATCCGCATGTTGCCGGAAACCTTCGCGCTGATCCGCGACGGACACGCGAAAAAAGGTGACGTGATCGGCGTTGCGCGCATCGCCGCGATCCAGGGGGCGAAGCGCACCTCGGACCTGATTCCGCTGTGCCACCCGCTCGCGATCACGCGGGTCAAGGTGGATTTCGTACTCGACGAAGCGCTGCCCGGCGTCCACTGCACGGCGCAGGTGGAAACGCTCGGCCGCACGGGCGTGGAGATGGAAGCGCTGACCGCCGTGCAGGTCGGACTGCTGACCGTCTACGACATGTGCAAGGCGGTGGACCGCGGCATGACGATCACCGATGTGCGCGTGCTGGAGAAGCACGGCGGGAAGTCGGGTGATTGGGTGGCGGAGCGCTGACGCCATGACTCTCGACGAACTGCGCGCGCAGGTTCTGGCCTTCCGGGACGAGCGCGACTGGCAACAGTTTCACACGTTGCGCAACCTGATCGTCTCCACGAGCATCGAGGCCGGCGAGCTGCTGGAGACGGTGCAGTGGAAAACCGATGCACAGATCGACGCCCTGCTCGCCGATCCCGCACAACTCACGCATCTCAAGCACGAATGCGCGGATGTGTTCATCTACCTTTTGCTGGTCGCGCATACCGCAGGGATCGATCTGGTCGATGCGGCGGCGGAAAAGCTCAAGCTGAACGCGCAGCGTTACCCAGTGGATAAGGCGAAAGGCAGCGCCGCGAAATACTCCGAGCTTTGATTGCCAACGCAGCGGCGTAGAACGCGGCGGCGAGCCGCCGCTTCACGCACGAGCCGTGAGGCTCAATCGTCCGAGTCGTCCTCGTCGTCTTGTTCGACCGACTTCGCCGGCGTCCCATACTTCTTGACGAGTTGCGCCTTGAAGTCCGCGAGCGTGGGCTGCTCGTCGAGCAGGCCGTAGAGCGAGGCCAACTGCGTCTGCCAGTCGTGCAGCTCCGTGGCGAAAATGCGCAGGCGCTCCACCGTATCGAACGCGCCCGCCGTATCGCCATCCAGCGCCTGCAAAACGGCGTAGCGGCGCAGCACCGTCTCGCCGGGCAGCAGCGCGATCGCGCGCTGGTGCGCGTAGAGCTTGCTCGAAAGGCTCGCGGCGTTCATCGGCAACAGCGTGGCCATGCCGTAGTCGCCCCATGCGCCGAACAGGCGCGAAGGATCGTCGCCATAGTCGCGCGCCGGATGCTGCCCGTAATAGAGCACCTCGGCGCGGTTGTAGTCGCGCAGCACCGGGTACAGCGCGGCGACGCCGCCGAACGCGACTACCGCATACACGCCGAGCGAGACGCGCGACGGCACGACACGCAGCGGCTTCGTCTCGAGCAGGCCGAACACGAACATCGCCGGCAGCAGAAAGAACATGTACTGCTGCGGATATTCGACGAGCGCGTGCATGACGAGCACGCCGATCAGCATGAAACCGAACACGCGCTCGGCGGTGTGCGGCACGCGCAGCCCGCGCACGAACCACGCGACGAGCCCGATCACGACGATGGCAAGTCCGACGAGGCCGGTCTTCGCGAGCAGGTCGAGGAAGATGTCGTGTGCGTTGTTGGCGATCTCGACGCCGCCAAGCGAGCGCGCCAGCTCGAACTGATGCATCGGGAAATCGCCCCAGCCGACGCCCAGCACCGGATGCGACTTGAACATCGTCCAGCCGTAGCGCCACAGCGCGAGGCGCGGCGCGATCTGGCTGGCGTCCTTCATGCGCTCGGCGGCAGACTGTGCAAGGTCGAGCCCATAGTGGATGTTGGCCCAGCGCACGTACGCGTTCATGCCGAAAAAGATCAGCACGAGCACGACGGGGATGATCCAGGCGCGCGCTCCACCCTTGCGGCCCGAGCCCGCCGCCGATGCCAGGCCTTCCGCGCCCGCGCTGCGCCCCTCGCCTGCTTCGCTGCGGCAGCCCGTAAGCGCGATCCACAGGCCCGCGACGAAAATCACGCCCATCTGCAGCCAGGGTCCGCGCGACACCGTGAGCGCGAGGCCGCCCGAATAGATCGCGGTCAGCACGCCCCAGAGCAGGATGTTCAAGCGCCGCGTGAGCGCGAGGTACATCGCGCCCGCCATCGCGAAGGCAATATAGGTGGCCAGGTGATTGGCCTGCGCCATGTTGCCGAACGGCCGGCGATCGACCGTGATGTTGTACGCCACCACGAGCGGCGTGACCTTCGTTTCCAGGTGAAAGAGCTGAATCACCTGCGTGAACACGGCAAAAAGGCCGCCGATCTGCAGCGCGAACGCCCCCCATACGAGCGCCGACTGCATGAGACGCGCGCGCGTGATGGTGTAGCCCGCATGCGTCGCGAGGAAAGCGGCAAGCAGATAACCCGCACCGAGCCAGTTCATCGAAGGCTCGGCAAGCGGCAAGGCGAACGTCTGCACGACCAGCAGCAGGCCGAAGAAGAGCGGCACGAGCGCAACCGTGGGCGACGCGAAGCCTTCGCCCGAGCGCGCCGGGCGAATGAGCAGCAGCGTCGCGGCGCCCATCAGCACATAAAGTGTCAGTGCAACGAATTCCGCGTAGAACGTGGGAATCGGATAGGTGTGGTTGACGACCGCATAGGGCAGCGTCAACGCGAGGGCCAGCAAGACGAACGTAAGGTAACGCGCAAAATTGGAAGGCATGGTTGGGCGGGGGCGTTCAGCAACGGGGCACTATACAAAACTTTTCCCCCGCTGTGCGGGTGCGGCCGATTGAGCCACACCCGGGCGACACCCGGGCCGCACCCGCGCCTACGCGCAAACCTTATGCGCGGCACTCCGGCGGCGCGAGATTGCCCGCCAGCGTTGCGGCATCCGCCGGCGATGGACCCGCACCCGGCGCGCCGAGCGACGAGGCCGTCTTGCCGGCTGCGAAGCACTCCCACGTGAGCGTGCCGCCCTGCACGCTGCCCTGTGCGAGCGCGACGCGCGCGGTGGGCGCATCGGCGTTATCGGGCACCGAAGGCACGAGGACGATCGTATTGCTGCCTTCGGGCGCCACGCGCGAGGTGAAGGCAACCGTGATCTGACCGGTCGTGTCGTCGATATGCAGCGACTCTACGTTGCGCGTGGCGGGCGGCACCGTGTAGCCCGCGCCGAACGCGTTGCCGCTCGCGGCGTTCTCGGCCACGGACAGGCGCGCGGAAGCGGCAAGCGAAAGGCCCTCGCCCACGCGGCTGCGAGCGAGGTAGTCCTGGTAGGCAGGGATGGCATAGGCGGCGATCACGCCGACGATCGCGAGCACGATCATCAGTTCGATCAGCGTGAAGCCGCGCCTCGTCCAGCGTGTGGCAAGGATTGCGAGGCGCGAAAGTCGCGTGAAACACGCGCAGCCGTTGCACGGCGGCGGGCTCATGGAAGGTACAGATACGATCATCGTCAGGGCTCCTGAAACAAGAAACGCCTGCTCACAGTCGTGAACAGGCGTCTTGATCGTATCGGTGGTCCTGCAAGCGCATCAGTCGGCCGAATGGCCCAGGCCGAATGGCCTAAGCGCAATGGCACGGCCATACGTGCTCAGTGGGACTGCGGCCCCTGCGTCTCGCCGCGCCGCGTGTTGCGGCGTCGGAGCCAGGACCCGAGCGCGACGACGAACACCGCACCGGCCACGCTCATGCCGTACTCGGCCACGGGCGTGTCGAGCAGCGGCCAGCGATCGCCGGCGGGATCGTTGATGATGAGACCGCCCGCGATCCACCCGAGCAGCGCCGCGCCGAGCGTCACGATCACCGGGTAGCGGTCGAGCAGCTTGAGCACGAGCTGGCTGCCCCACACGATCAGCGGAATGCTCACCATCAGCCCGAAGATCACGAGCGCGATGCGATGGCGCGGATCGGCCGCTTCGGCCGCGCCCGCAATCGCAACCACGTTGTCGAGGCTCATTACCGCGTCGGCGACGATGATCGTCTTGATCGCGCCCATTAGCTTGTCGGCGGGCTTCACATTCGCGTGCTCGAGCTGACTGGGCGCGAGCAGCCGCACGCCGATCCACAGCAGCAGCAGGCCGCCGATGAACTTCAGGAACGGCACGTTGAGCAACACCACGGCGAAGGCGATCAGCACCACGCGCAGCCCGATCGCGCCTGCGGTGCCCCACAGGATGCCGCGCAGGCGCTGCTGCGAAGGCAGATCGCGGCAGGCGAGCGCGATCACCACGGCGTTGTCGCCGCCGAGCAGGATGTCGATGACGATGATCTGGATGACAGCGCCCCAATGGAGCGTCGCGAAAAACTCGAGCATGGAAACGGAAACTCAGCCGGAACTCAGAATGGGTGGCTCAAGCGGCGAGCCAAATAAAAAAGCGAGGAGGCCATGACTGGCTCCCTCGCTTTTTGTTCGGAAACCTCGTGAAAGGATTCCGCAAGCATATCAAAAAACGCTGGCCGCCCATGCATGCATGATGCACGAACGGCAGCGTATTTCGAAATTACAGGATCGACTTCAGCAGACGGCCCATTTCCGACGGGTTGCGCGTGACCTTGATGCCGCACGCGTCCATGATTTCCAGCTTCGCGTCGGCCGTATCCGCACCGCCCGAGATCAGCGCGCCGGCGTGGCCCATGCGCTTGCCCGGAGGCGCCGTGACGCCCGCGATGAAGCCGACGACCGGCTTCTTCATGTTGCCCTTGATCCACTCTGCTGCCGTGGCTTCGTCCGGACCGCCGATCTCACCGATCATGATCACGGCGTCCGTATCCGGATCGTCGTTGAACATCTGCATGACGTCGATGTGCTTCAGACCGTTGATCGGGTCGCCGCCGATACCGACTGCCGACGACTGGCCGAGGCCGAGCGCCGTCAGCTGAGCAACCGCTTCATACGTCAGCGTGCCCGAACGCGACACGACGCCGATGCGGCCCTTGCGGTGGATGTGACCCGGCATGATGCCGATCTTCAGCTCGTCCGGCGTGATCGTGCCGGGGCAGTTCGGGCCGAGGAGCAGCGTCTTGCGGCCTTCGCGGCGCATACGGTCCTTGACTTCGATCATGTCGCGGACGGGAATGCCTTCCGTGATGCAGATCGCGAGATCGAGGTCGGCCTCGACGGCTTCCCAGATCGCAGCAGCAGCGCCTGCCGGCGGCACGTAGATGACCGAAACGGTCGCGCCGGTGGCGTCCTTGGCTTCACGCACGTTCGCGTAGATCGGAATGCCTTCGAAATCTTCGCCGGCCTTCTTCGGGTTCACGCCAGCGACGAACGCTTCGCGGCCGTTCGCGTACTCACGGCAAGCGCGGGTGTGGAACTGACCGGTCTTGCCGGTGATGCCCTGCGTGATGACCTTGGTGTCTTTGTTGATCAGAATCGACATGTATTACCTCTGTTCGTCTGGCGTGATGCCGCACTGCCACATTCATTACAGTGGCCGCGCCGGCACCACGCCATTCGTGTCCGGTGAAAATTACTTGCCTTCGGCAGCCGCGACGACCTTCTGCGCGGCTTCTTCCATGCTGTCTGCCGAGATGATCGGCAGGCCCGATTCGGCCAGCATCTTCTTGCCGAGGTCCTCGTTCGTGCCCTTCATGCGCACGACGAGCGGCACGTTCAGGTTCACGGCCTTCGAACCGGCGATCACGCCTTCTGCGATCACGTCGCAGCGCATGATGCCGCCGAAGATGTTCACGAGGATCGCCTTCAGGCCCGGGTTCTTGAGCATGAGCTTGAACGCTTCGGTGACCTTCTCGGTCGTGGCGCCACCGCCCACGTCGAGGAAGTTCGCCGGCTCGCCGCCGAACAGCTTGATGGTGTCCATCGTGGCCATTGCGAGGCCTGCGCCGTTCACCAGACAGCCGATGTTGCCGTCGAGCGAGATGTACGCGAGGTCGAACTTCGAGGCTTCGATTTCAGCCGGATCTTCTTCGTCCAGGTCGCGGTAAGCGACGATTTCCGGGTGACGGGCCAGCGCGTTGGAGTCGAAGTTGAACTTCGCGTCGAGCGCGATAACCTTGCCGTCGCCGGAGACGTTCAGCGGGTTGATTTCAGCCAGCGACGCGTCGGTTTCCCAGAATGCCTTGTACAGGCCTTGCAGGATGGCGCGCGCTTGCGGAATCGAAGCGGCCGGCACGCCGATCTTCGCGGCGAGGTCGTCGGCTTGAGCGTCGAGCAGACCCGTCGACGGCTCGACGATGACCTTGTGGATCAGTTCCGGGTGCTTTTCGGCAACTTCTTCGATGTCCATGCCGCCTTCGCTCGAACCCATCAGAACGATCTTTTGCGACACGCGATCAACGACGAGGCTGACATACAGTTCTTGCTTGATGTCAGCGCCTTCTTCGATCAGCAGACGGTTGACCTTCTGGCCTTCCGGACCGGTCTGGTGCGTGACGAGCTGCATGCCGAGGATCTGGTTCGCGTATTCGCGGACCTGCTCGATCGTCTTGGCAACCTTCACGCCACCGCCCTTGCCACGGCCACCCGCGTGGATCTGCGCCTTGACGACCCAAACCGGACCGCCCAGCTCTTGAGCGGCCTTGACCGCGTCATCCACCGAAAACACCGGGATGCCGCGCGGGACGGCGACTCCGAATTTCCGCAGGATTTCCTTACCCTGGTACTCGTGAATCTTCATGCGTGATTCCTTCAGTCTGAGAGTTGGAGTGAACTTCGATTCCGCTGTTGTTATTCATGCGAGACGGCGTCGGCCCTGCCCTCTTGGCTCGGGCTCCGGCTGTCGCGCACGCTGGGGGTTTGCGCGCCACGCTCTATTGAACGCGGCACATGGCCATACCAGCGCGGATAAAACTGCTTCACCGCCTCCCCGTCGAACCGCAGCGCGTGGCAGCGGCCAAGCTGGAAGGGCGGCTTTTCACCGGCGGCCTCATTGCCTCCGGCGGTCTTGCCGAGTTCCGGTCCGGGCGCTTCACCCGGCGAGCCATTCGATGTGTCCCACACTTCCCCGACGAACGCCTGGATCGCAGCGGTCGGCAAAACGCCCAGCATCTCTGTGAGATGCGTGCAGCCAGCCGTGCCGGCAAGAAGCCGGCCCGCCTGGAGGCGGAAGTTGTCGAGGAGATTGAGCCCGATAAGGGCCCGATAGGCGGGATGAGCGTTCTGGCACTGACCGTCGTAAGGCACCCAGTCGGACGACGCTTCTGCGTCGACGACGTTGAGCTTGCGATCGATCGTAATGCGCAGCCAGAGTTCATGGATGGGCAGACCATTGGGCCGGACACCGGCGGCGAGCGGCACGTCGCGTGGCTTGTGGTCGGTCAGGCACGCGTCGATGTCCCACAGGCCGTCTTCGCGCTCATAGGCAACCGCCCGAATGGCGCGCTGATGGCGCAACTGGCGGGGCACGGGCGGAGAAAGCGGCATGCTAAAGGTAAGACCGGATGGGAAAACCTCGCGATTTTAACATACCGGGTATTTGAGACAGCCACGAACACACAGGCCCGGCGGGGGATTGCCTGCGCGGATTTTTCGCGACGGCCGGCTCAGTTATCGGACCAGTCTTCCTCGATTCCCTTGAGGATCTTGCCGATGATCGACATCGAAAAGCCGCGCGCCGCGAGAAAGCGCGCCTGGCGCGCGCGTTCGGCAGGCGTCTCGGGCAACTGACCGTACTTCTTCTGCCAGACGGTGCGGGCGCGCGTGAGCTCGGTCTCGCGCAGTTGCGTGCTCACCTCTTCGATGAGCGCGTCGCCCACCGCGTGGCGCTTGAGTTCGCTGACGATACGCCCTGCCCCCACGCGCGACGCGCGCCGGTGCACGACGCTTTCGGCAAAGCGCGCGTCGGAGAGCCAGCCTTCGCGTTCTAGCGAATCGAGCAGCGCTTCGAGTGCGTCGGCGTCTTCGGTGTACGGCACCAGCTTGCGCGAGAGTTCGGCGCGGCTGTATTCGCGGCGCGAAAGATAGCCGAGCGCTCGGCCCTTGAGGGAACGCTCGGGGCGCTGCTTTGCCGCGGACGACTTTTCGCGCTCGCTGGCTCGGGCGGCGCGGGTGGCTGAACTGCGCTCGTACTGGTCGGCTTGCGGCCCGCTGGATTCGCGCGCCGTTTCGACAGGTGCGCGGCGCGATCGCTTGAATGTTGTTTCGACCGGCGGCTCTGACGACGCGTTTGCCGCCAACTCATCGTCCGCACTGAAGAAGGCCTCGAACGGCACTTCGAAGACCGCGCCGCCATCGTCGCTGAGATCGGCGGGCGAGGAATACGCCGCGCCAGAATGCGCAAAGCCGCGATCGCCCGCCTGGGCGTCGCGGCTTGAACGGCTCGTGCGTGAGTCGGCAGGCTTCACGGCGGAGCGCCGCTCGGCGCTCCTGTCCGTCGTTGAACCAGCGGTTGAACCCGCAGTTGAACCCGCAGGCGAACCCGCGCGCGGGTTAGCCTGCTCGCCGGAAGGCGAGGACGTGAGTGACCCGCCCTTGCGCATCAGCTTGCCTTATCTACGAGAGCCTGAAGAACTTACTCTTCGCCAGCGACTTCGACTTCGCCGGAATCGCTGACGCCGTCCGGCATCGTGCTCACGCCAAGCGATTCGCGGATGCGGTTTTCGATCTCACGCGCGATGTCCGAGTTCTCGCGCAGGAATTCGCGTGCGTTGTCCTTGCCCTGGCCAATGCGCTCGCCGTTATAGCTGTACCACGCACCCGCCTTGTCGACGATCTTCGCCTGCACGCCGAGGTCGACGATTTCGCCCTGACGCGAGATACCCTCGCCGTAGAGAATGTCGAACACGGCTTCGCGGAACGGCGGCGAGACCTTGTTCTTCACGACCTTCACGCGCGTTTCGCTGCCGATCACTTCGTCGTTCTTCTTGATCGAGCCGATACGGCGAATGTCCAGACGCACCGACGAGTAGAACTTGAGCGCGTTGCCGCCCGTGGTGGTTTCCGGGTTGCCGAACATCACGCCGATCTTCATGCGGATCTGGTTGATGAAGATCACCATGCAGTTCGTCTTCTTGATCGTGCCGGTGAGCTTGCGCAGTGCCTGCGACATCAGACGCGCCTGCAGACCCGGCAGCGAGTCGCCCATTTCGCCTTCGATTTCGGCCTTCGGCACGAGCGCCGCGACCGAGTCGATCACGATCATGTCGATCGAGCCCGAGCGCACCAACGCGTCGGTGATCTCGAGCGCCTGTTCGCCCGTGTCCGGCTGCGAGATGAGCAGTTCCGGCACGTTCACGCCGAGCTTGGCGGCGTATTGCACGTCGAGCGCGTGTTCCGCGTCGATAAACGCCGCCGTGCCGCCGAGCTTCTGCATTTCGGCGATGACCTGGAGCGTGAGCGTGGTCTTGCCCGACGATTCCGGACCGTAGATCTCGACCACGCGGCCGCGCGGCAGACCACCCACGCCGAGTGCGATGTCGAGGCCGAGCGAACCGGTGGAGACTACCTGGATGTCCTCGACCGCTTCGCCGTCGCCGAGTCGCATGATCGACCCCTTGCCGAACTGCTTTTCGATCTGCGCGAGCGCGGCGGCCAGCGCCTTGCTCTTTTCAGCAGTCAGCCCAGCCGAGCCTTTCTTGCTATCTTCCATGAATCGTCCTTTGCTATGATGAACGGCGTCTCGTGACCATGCGCACGCCTTATTCGGGCTAATGCACACGAACGCAGACACTGTATAAAAAAACAGTGGTTTTGGCAAGCCCTTCTGGCGAACCAGAACCGCGAATTTCGGGAGACCGCCGCGCGTCGCCTGACCGCGCCCTCAAAGACGCGGCGCGGCGCGGGTGCTACGAGGCAAAAAAGCCTCGAAGGCGACGCTGGCGCAACATGCGAATCCTCATTGCCGAAGACGACAGCATACTCGCGGACGGGCTCGTGAGATCACTCCGCCAATCGGGCTATGCCGTTGATCACGTGCGTACCGGCGTGGACGCCGATACCGCCTTGTCGATGCAGTCGTTCGACCTCTTGATCCTCGATCTGGGCCTGCCGAAAATGCCGGGCCTCGAAGTGCTGCGCCGTTTGCGCGCGCGCAATTCAAACCTGCCCGTGCTGATCCTCACCGCGGCCGACAGCGTGGACGAACGCGTGAAAGGCCTCGACCTCGGCGCTGACGACTACATGGCCAAGCCCTTCGCGCTCAACGAACTCGAAGCCCGCGTGCGTGCGCTCACCCGGCGCGGCGCGGGCGGCGGCCCGACCGTCGTGCGTCATGGCGCGCTCTCGTATGACCAGGTGGGGCGAATCGCGCGCATCAACGAGCAGGTGCTCGATCTTTCGGCGCGCGAACTGGGCGTGCTCGAAGTGCTGCTGCAGCGTCTCGGGCGGCTCGTCTCGAAGGAACAGCTCGTCGATCACCTGTGCGAATGGGGCGAGGAAGTCAGCAACAACGCCATCGAGGTCTACGTGCACCGGCTGCGCAAGAAACTCGAAGCGGGCGGCGTGCGCATCGTGACCGTGCGCGGACTCGGCTACTGCCTCGAAAAAGAGGCGAAGGAGGCGCAGGCCGGCGCCAGCCAGCCGAACGCCCGGACCGAGGCGAGTGCGCCCGACGCCGCGCCGGCGATGCCCGCCAGCCACTACTTCAAGTAGGCGGAGTCGACGATGGCCGGGCGTCCTCCCATCGCGCGCGCCGTGCCGCCCAAGGGCGCCGCGAGCGTCGCCGCAGAAAACCCCTCGGGCGCGTCCGCACACGCGGCCGACGCCCTCGACGACGACGCGCGCGACGCCCGCTACGCCAACCCGTTCGCCCCGCCCGACGAAGCCGAAGCCGCCGCCGAGGCGCGCCCGCGCTCGCTGTTCGGCGAAATTCTCGACTGGATGCTCGCGCCCTTGCTGCTGCTCTGGCCGATGAGCATCGCGGTCACGTATCTCGTGGCGAAGTCGATCGCCAACGGCCCATTCGACCGCGCGCTCGAAACCGACGCCTATGTGCTCGCGCGCCAGATCCAGCCCGTAAACGGCGTGGCCGAGCTGACACTGCCCGCCTCCACGCGCGACTTCCTGCGCGCCGACAACGTCGACAGCGTGTTCTATCAAGTGCTCGGCAGCCGTGGCGAGCTGATCGGCGGCGACCGCGACATGCCGCTGCCGCACGACGACGACCGCCCGCCGCCGGGCCTCGTCGAGTTCCGCGACGACACGCTGCGCGGCATCGACATCCGCGTCGCTTATACGACCGTGGAGCCCACGCATCTCAGCGCCGGCAACCAGCAAGGTCAGCCCGTGCTCGTCCAGGTCGCGGAAACGCTCGACAAGCGCCGCCAGCTCGCCAACGACATCATCAAGGGCGTGATCCTGCCGCAGTTCGTGATCTTGCCGCTGGCGATCCTGCTCGTGTGGTTCGGTCTCTCGCGCGGCCTCGCGCCCTTGCACGCGCTGCAGTCGAACATCCGCATGCGCCGCCCCGACGACCTTTCGCCGCTCGAAGCGCGCCGCGCGCCGCCCGAAATCGAGCCGCTCGTCACCTCGTTCAACGACCTGCTCACGCGGCTCGAACAGAACATGGAGCTGCAAAAACGCTTCATCGCCGACGCAGCGCATCAGATGAAAACGCCGCTCGCGGGCCTGCGCACCCAGGCCGAACTCGCGCTGCGCCAGGACGCGCCCGCCGAAGTGCACCGCTCGCTCGAGCAGATCGCGACGAGTTCCGAGCACGCCGCGCGGCTCGTCACGCAGCTGCTCGCGCTCGCGCGCGCGGAAAACCGCATGTCCGGGCAGGTCTTCACGCCGGTGGACGTGGCGGACGTGGCGCGCCACGCCGTGCGCGACTGGGTTCAGCCGGCGCTCGCCAAGCAGATGGACCTCGGCTACGAAGGCCCGGAAACGGCCTACGGGAGCGAGGAGGACGGCGGCGAAGCGCCGCGCGTCGAAGTGGAAGGCAACCCGGTGATGCTGCGCGAGATGCTCTCGAATCTCATCGACAACGCGATCCGCTATACGCCGGCGGGCGGGCGCATCACCGTGCGCGTGCGGCCCGAGCCCGCGGCGGGCGTGGTCCATCTCGAAGTGGAAGACACGGGCATGGGCATTCCGAGCGCCGAGCGCGAGCGCGTGCTCGAGCGCTTCTACCGCATTCTCGGGCGCGACGGCGAAGGCAGCGGGCTCGGCCTCGCGATCGTGCGCGAGATCGCCACGATGCACGGCGGCACGCTCGCCATCGACGACCACGTTTATCAGGAGACGCCGCGCCTCGCCGGCACGCTCGTGCGCGTGACGCTGCGGCTGCGCGCGCAAGCTTGAGCGGCGTCGCCGGCGCTTTGGCAGCGAAGCCACCGCGAAACTGACGAATTGCGTCAGAAAACGGGGATGGGACTTACCCTTACCCGATATGCAATACGCGATCCTAAATTCGCACGTTAAAAGACATTGCTCGCTCAATAAACGCATTTGCCGTCACTTTCGACGTCGATAGCTGATTGCACCCCACTCCGATACGCCACTCAGAAACCCACGCACGCGTCAGAAGCCCGTAAGTTTCCATTCCAATAATGCTTCGCAGGACCGCGGGCCTAAGCCTCCCTGCCCGACGGACCACACGCATATCAATACTGGAGACATATATGGCAACCGTTGGCGGACAAGCCACGCACGCGCCGATGACCAGCGACGAAAAACGCGTGATCTTCGCGTCGTCGCTCGGCACCGTGTTCGAGTGGTACGACTTCTACCTGGCCGGATCGCTTGCGGCCTTCATCAGCAAGAGCTTCTTTTCCGGCGTCAATCCCACCGCAGGTTTCATCTTCACGCTGCTCGGCTTCGCCGCCGGCTTTGCCGTGCGTCCGTTCGGCGCTATCGTGTTCGGGCGCCTCGGCGACCTCGTGGGCCGCAAGCACACGTTCCTCGTCACGATCGTCATCATGGGTATTTCGACCTTCGTGGTCGGCTTCCTGCCCGGCTATGCGTCGATCGGCATTGCGTCGCCGGTGATCTTCATCGGTATGCGATTGCTGCAGGGCCTCGCGCTCGGCGGCGAGTACGGCGGCGCCGCGACTTACGTCGCAGAACATGCGCCGGCCGGTCGCCGCGGCTTCTACACCTCGTGGATCCAGACGACCGCCACGCTCGGCCTGTTCCTCTCGCTGCTCGTGATCCTCGGCGTGCGCACCTTCACCGGCGAAGAGCAATTCGCCGCATGGGCCTGGCGCATTCCGTTCGTCGCCTCGATTTTGCTGCTCGCCGTTTCGGTGTGGATCCGTCTGCAACTCGACGAATCGCCGGCGTTCAAGCGCATCAAGGCGGAAGGCAAGATCTCGAAGGCGCCGCTCAAGGAAGCCTTCGGCCAGTGGAAGAACCTGAAGGTCGTGCTGCTCGCCCTCTTCGGCATCACCGCCGGCCAGGCCGTGGTCTGGTACACGGGCCAGTTTTACGCGCTCTTCTTCCTCACGCAGACGCTCAAGGTGGACGGCGCCAGCGCCAACATCCTGATCGCCGTGGCGCTCCTGATCGGCACGCCGTTCTTCCTGTTCTTCGGCGCGCTCTCGGACAAGATCGGCCGCAAGCCGATCATCATGGCCGGCTGCCTGATCGCGGCACTCACCTACTTCCCGATCTTCAAGGCGATCACGCACTACGCGAACCCGGCGCTCGAAGCCGCGACCGCGCGCGCACCGATCGTCGTGATCGCGAACCCGGCCGAATGCTCGTTCCAGTTCAACCCGGTCGGCACCTCGAAGTTCACGAGCTCGTGCGACATCGCCAAGAGCGCGCTTTCGAAGGCTGGCCTGAACTACGAGAACGTGGCCGCTCCGGCTGGCACGCTCGCGCAGATCAAGGTGGGCGACACGACCATCGACACGTTTGATGGCCGGGCTCCGGGCGCGAAGGAAGCCGGTGCGACGTTCGAGAAGACGCTCGCGGCCACGCTGAAGGCGGCGGGCTATCCGCTCAAGGCCGACCCCGCGCAGCTTAACTGGCCGATGACCATCGTGATGCTGACGATCCTCGTGATCTTCGTGACCATGGTGTACGGGCCGATCGCGGCGATGCTGGTGGAGATGTTCCCGACACGCATCCGCTACACCTCGATGTCGCTGCCCTATCACATCGGCAACGGCTGGTTCGGCGGCTTCCTGCCAGCGACGGCCTTCGCGATCGTGGCGGCGCGAGGCGATATCTACTCGGGCCTCTGGTATCCGATCATCATCGCGCTGGGCACCTTTGTGATCGGCATGCTGTTCGTGAGAGAAACCAAGGACTCGGATATCTACGCGCAGGATTAAGACTGCGAGCGCCGCCGGGCGGGGCTTCTCGCCCGGCGGCCGCCTTCTCTGCAAAAAAGATGACGAAGGGGGTTGACAGCTTCTGCCGGTATAGCGATAATTCTCTTCTTCGGCGAATTAGCTCAGCCGGTTAGAGCGACGGAATCATAATCCGCAGGTCCGGGGTTCGAATCCCTGATTCGCCACCAGTTGCAAAAGAAAGCCGCTGTCCCACAAGGACAGCGGCTTTTTTCATTTCCGGGTTCGGTGTTCGCGCCTGGCGAACCGAAAACGCGCGAAGTCCATCAGGCTGCGTCACTCACCGCATCTGCTTGCGCTCCCGCTTCGTTTCGTACATCGAACGATCTGCGTATTCGATCAGCGCCGTCATCTCGGTGCCGTCCTCCGGCAGGATGGCCACGCCCACGCTCACGCCGAGATCGATGCGGTGTCCTTCGAACTCGAACGGCTCGCCCACCGTTTCCACGAGCCGGCGGCTGTACGTCTCGGCGTCCCTGCGCCCCGCGATGCCGGGCAAAATCACGGCAAACTCATCGCCGCCCACGCGCGCCGCTGTGTCCACGCGGCGGCTCTGGCGAGCGATGCGCGTCGCCGTCTCCCGGATCGCCGCGTCGCCGGCGCGGTGGCCGTAGCGGTCGTTGATCGGCTTGAGGCCATCCATGTCGAGATTGAGCACGCCAAGTCCGCCCGACGAGCGCACCGCGAGATCCACCGACTGCCGCAGGCGATCGTAAAAGAGCGCACGATTGGGCAAACCCGTGAGCGCGTCATGCGTCGCGCGCAGATAGAGTTCGCTCGTCTCGTGCCGCGCGGCATGGAACATCGCCGCGGCGATCAGCTCGGACATCAGCGAGAGGGTGCGGATGTCCTCGTCGTTGAAGGCGTCGACTTCCGAATTCGTGACTTTCAGAACGCCGACGGTCGTCTCGAGGTGCTTGAGCGGCGTGACGATCATCGAGCGCAGCCCGGCGCGGCGGCAGGCTTCGCGGTCCACGCGCGGGTCGGTTTCGGAGTCGTCGCAGCGCAGGATCTCACCTTCGCGCACGCACATGCCCGAAAGGCTGGTCTCGCGTGCAAGGCGCAAACCGAGCAGGTCCGCGACGCTGCCCGAGGCCGCGCGATACACCATCTCATCGCCTTCGGCGAGCTCGACGACCGCGCCTTGCGCGCGTGTGAGCTGCTCGGTGCGCTCGGCCACGTAGGCCATCACGCCGCCGAGATCGAGCCCGAGCTTCGCGATGTCCGACTGCGCCTTGATGATCTCCAGCAGGGTTGCGTTGTCCAGTTGCGTGTCTTTCGCTTCGTTCTTCTTCATCGCTTAACCGTTAGCCTCGCCTTTGACTTTCTGACAGCACTGAAAGCCACAGCGCCATTGGATTGCATAAAGCATAGCAAACGTTGTTGATTGCGCTCACGCAAACGCTTCACATTCTCAATCCGGCCAAGCTTTTGCGATTCGTTGCGAGCGCACCTATTGGGAAGACGCGCTCAGCCCTCGATGCGCTCGCGCGTCACGCGCAGCAGCGCCGCCATCGCAAGGCTCGCCGCACGCGCGTCGCGTTGCGCGATCGCGTCGTACACGAGGGTGTGGTCGGGCAGCGCCGCGTTGAACACGTCGGCGCGCTTCGCATTCACGCGCAACTGGCCTTCGAGCGTGCGTTCGATCAGCGTGCCGAGCGGCACCAGTAATTCGTTGCGGCAAGCACCCAGCACCGCGAGATGAAAGCGCAGGTCAGCGCGCACCCATTCATCCACGTTGCGCGCCTCGGCCATGGCCTCGTGCGCGGCGGCGATCGATGCAAGCGCATCGTCATCGCGCGCGTTTGCGGCCAGTCCCGCCGCGAACGGTTCGATCATCTCGCGCATTTCCTGAAGCTTGAGCGCGAAAGCGAGCGGCGGCGCCACACGCGCGTACCAGTCGAGCACGTCGGCATCGAGCAGGTTCCACGCTTCGCGAGCACGCACCCGCGTGCCCACGCGCGGGCGCGACTCCACGAGCCCTTTCGAGGTCAGCGTGCGCAGCGCCTCGCGCAGCACCGTGCGGCTCACGTCGAACGTTGCCATGAGTTCGGCCTCGCGCGGCAGCACCGTCGCGGGCGGGTAGTCGCCGCGCAGGATCGCGCTGCCGAGTTCGTAGGCCACGGTGCCATGCAGATCGCGTTGAATCGCCGTTCTCCTGGATATTGGGAAGCGTTGCGAAATAATACTATTAATAGCACTTAAAGGCGAATTTTGCAGTAGCATGTGCGCTTGAAGACGTTGCCGCTCGCGCATGGCGCGAGCGCCGCCCTACCGCTCAAGGTCATGGAGACACCGCATGAAAATCACCAAGCTCGAAACCTTCGTCGTCCCGCCGCGCTGGCTCTTTCTGAAGATCGAAACGGACGAAGGGATCGTCGGCTGGGGCGAGCCGATTGTCGAAGGCCGCGCGCATACGGTGGCCGCCGCCGTCGATGAACTCGCGGACTATCTGATCGGCAAGGATCCGCTTCTCATCGAAGACCACTGGCAGGTGATGTATCGCGCGGGCTTTTACCGCGGCGGCCCGATCACGATGAGCGCGATTGCCGGCGTCGATCAGGCGCTCTGGGACATCAAGGGCAAGCATCATGGCGTGCCCGTTCACGCGCTGCTCGGCGGCCAGGTGCGCGACAAGATCAAGGTGTATTCGTGGATCGGCGGCGACCGCCCGAGCGACGTCGCCAACAATGCGCGCGCCGTGGTCGAGCGCGGCTTCAAAGCCGTGAAGATGAATGGCTCCGAAGAACTGCAGATCATCGACACCTTCGACAAGGTGCAGGGCGTCATCAACAACGTCGCGGCCGTGCGCGAAGCTGTGGGCCCGAACGTCGGCATCGGCGTGGATTTCCATGGCCGCGTGCACAAGCCCATGGCCAAGGTGCTCGCGAAAGAACTCGATCCGTTCAAGCTCATGTTCATCGAAGAGCCGGTGCTCTCCGAGAACGTCGAAGCGCTGCGCGACATCGTCAACCAGACCAGCACGCCGATCGCGCTGGGCGAGCGTCTCTACTCGCGCTGGGATTTCAAGCACATTCTCGCGGGCGGTTACGTGGACATCATCCAGCCCGACGCCTCGCACGCGGGCGGCATCACCGAGTGCCGCAAGATCGCCGCGATGGCCGAAGCCTATGACGTCGCGCTCGCGCTGCACTGCCCGCTCGGGCCGATCGCGCTCGCCACCTGCCTGCAGATCGACGCGGTGAGCTACAACGCGTTCATCCAGGAGCAAAGCCTCGGCATTCACTACAACAAGGGCAATGACCTGCTCGACTACATCAGGAATCCTGAGGTATTCAAGTACGAAGACGGCTTCGTCTCGATTCCGCAAGGCCCGGGTCTTGGCATCGACGTGAACGAGGAGAAGGTGCGCGAGATGGCGAAGACCGGTCACCGCTGGCGCAACCCGGTGTGGCGTCACGAAGATGGCAGCGTCGCCGAATGGTGATGCAAAGCTGAACGCCAAACGCGCGGCGTAACGTTACGCACTCGACGCCGCACGTTTCGGCGACGTAACATTTCGTGAGGCTTTGCGCGCTCCGACGCGCGCACTCGCATACCGCGCGGACGGCCTATGTCGTTTGCGCACACAGCCAGTTCATGGAAAGCCGCGCAGCGCCTTGCGCGGTCATCATCGAACACCCTCGCTGCCGGCGAACGCCACCCGCTGGCCTGCTCCTTGCTGATTCCCTTGCAACCCAACCTTGGTATTGCAAAGGATTCCATGGACGCGTCGCTTCCCGACTATCTGATCCGCGAACAAGCCGCCGTAGGCGCACTCGTCACCTTCGGCTTCCTGCGCGTGCTCGCTGCCGCCGTTGCCTTCACGCGCGGCTGGCGCATTGGCTGGGTGGAGTACGCCATGATCGGCGCCTCAGCGCTGTGGTGCGCGCCGCAACTGATCGCGCTAGTCGCGAACCCGTCGTCAGTGGCCGCGTTCGCGGAGCTCGAAGGTAACGCCATTGGGTGCGCCATCGCCCTCTTCTTCGCGCCGATCCTGAGTCACCGGCTCGGCTACGAATAAGCGACATCGACGACGTTTCAGCCCTGCAACACGTAGGCCGGCACGCTGTGTGCGAGCGCGGCCGCAGTCACCAGCACGCCGATCATCACGATCGCTTCGAGATGGATCACGTTGACGAAGCGGCGCGCCGCCGCGGTCGACGCCGCGCGCCGCAACTCGGGCATCGCCACGAGCCGGTTGAAGGCGCCCATTGCCAGCGCGAGCACGACGAGCGCAGTCTTGAGCAGCAGCACGCGCCCCCAGGTGCTGTCCATGACGGCGTCGAACGACCCGCCGCTGCCGCGCAAGGCATTGAACACGCCCGTCGCAATCACGAAGCCCACTGCGAAGAACGCCACGTTCGAGATCTGGCCCGCGGTGCGGATCAACACGCCGCGCGCCGTCGACGCGCCGAGCGCCGGCAGCACAGCCAGGCCGCCCGCCATGACGATGCCGCCCCACGCGCTCGCACTCAGCACATGCAGCGTATGGAGGCCGAGCGCAGCCGAGGCGAAGCCCGCGTCGGCGGCGTGCCCGAGCCCTGCCCGCCCCGCAGCAATGGCAACGAGCGCGAGCCACAGCACGCCATCGCGCGCCACGCTAGAGGCCGCGAACGCGCAGCCCAGCAGCACGAGTGCGCCCGCGAACGCGACGGTCCACGCGTGACCAACATGCGTTTGCGAGAGCACCGTGCCGACCACGCCAAACGCGCTGGGCAACGACTCGCCGCTGACCGACGCGCTCTCGTACAGCATCCACATGATGAGCGCCGCGACGAGCACGACCGCCGAGGCGCGCAGCGAGCGTTGCGCACGCAGCCATGCGAGGCGCGCGGGGGCGATAGCCGTGCGGCCGTCCTTGTCGAGCCATGCGCCATAAAACGCCGAGCCGAGCGCGAACGCGTAGGCAATGTTGACGATGGCCGCCATGGCGACCTGACCGATCCAGAGCCAGTCAGCTTTCATCGGACCTCGCCCTCCCGCGTGTTGCGGGTCGCGCGGACTGCGCGTGAGGGAGAACGGTCGGCTTGATGCAACGATAAGGAAAGTGCAATTGGAGTCATCGAGACAAGTGGCAAGGAAACAACATGAAAACAACGGCAGCAGCGCATCGCGCGTCCCGCAAGGGTGCCTGCTTCGATAGCCGCCGCGCCAATCGGTTCAATGCAGTTTCCCCTCAGATTCACCGCAGGTTCGATGCGCATTCCATGCACGAGCATCGAGCCCGCCCACAAGACCGAACGCGGCGGCGGCATGAGCCCGGCATAAACACGGCTACGAGCCAGGAACAACCGGCTCGCCGAGTGTGGCGCGGGTGCGGGACAACCCCGTGTCACCGATTGGCGAACAGGTGCAGAATCATAACCGGCACCGCCGCGACGAACGGCCGCAAGCACGTCGCGCTGGCGACTCGACGATATCGGAGGGCGCTTGTGGCGCATGTGGCAAATGGTCACTATGAGTTCCCGATGCTAGAATCTGCGGCGTCGCCGCCGCAGCGCGCACAGTCTTCTGCTTTCATCGCGCGCAGCCTGGAAGCCGGGCCGTTCGAAGCCTGGTCAGGTCCACGATAAAGATGGAGTTACGCGTGTCCCCAAGACGTATCTTCCGACCGCTCATTCCGCTCGTCGCGCCTCTGGCAGCAGCACTTTTGCTCGGGTCGACCGGCGTTCTCAGCGCTGCATATGCCCAGACGGCGGCCTCGGCACCACAGTCCGCCTCCGCGCCGCAGCCCAAAGCCCCCGACACGATCGCCTCACGCGTGCAGGGCTGCACCGCGTGCCACGGCTCGCACGGGCAGGGCACCGACAACGACTACTTCCCGCGTCTCGCCGGCAAACCGGCCGAGTACCTGTTCAACCAGCTAATGAACTTCCGCGAGGGTCGCCGCAAGTACCCTCCGATGAATTATCTGGTCACCTATCTCTCCGACGACTACCTGCACGAGATCGCGACGTTCTTCTCGCAGCAGCGGCCGCCCTACCCGCCGCCCGCGAAGCCTTCGGTCGGCAGCGACACGCTCGCGCGCGGCCAGCAGATCGTCCTGCACGGCGATCCGGCCAAGCAGGTGCCCGCCTGCGCGGCCTGCCACGGCGCGAAGCTCACCGGCATGGAGCCGGCCATTCCGGGTCTGGTCGGTCTGCACATGGACTACATCAGCGCGCAGATCGGCGCCTGGCGCTCGGGCTCGCGGCATGCGAAGGCGCCGGACTGCATGCATGAGATCGCCACGCGCCTCACCGACCAGGACGTGAACGCGGTCGCAGCATGGCTTTCGACGCAGAGCGCGCCGCAGAACCCCGTGCCGGCGCCGGCTGGCTCACTCAAGACGCCGCTTGCTTGCGGCAGCGAACCGCAATAAGGCGCCGGGGAGACAGCCAATATGAACCGCAAGTCCCTGTTCGCACTTTCCGCCGTCGTCGTGGCCGCCGCCGCGGCCCTCGTACCGGTGCTCTGGTCGGGCACTCACTATCTGCAAAATGGCGCGGCGCAGGCCGCGACGCCCGTCGACCAGGCCGATCTCATCAAGAAGGGCGAGTACCTCGCGCGCGCCGGCGACTGTATCGCCTGCCACACGGTGCGCGGCGGCCAGATGTTCGCGGGCGGCCTGCCGATGGCCACGCCGTTCGGTACGCTCTACACGCCCAACATCACGCCCGATGACCAGTACGGCATCGGCAAGTGGAGCGCCGACGACTTCTATCGCGCCATGCACACGGGCCGCTCGAAAGACGGCAGCCTGCTCTATCCGGCATTCCCGTTCGCGAGCTACACCAAGGTCACGCGCGCCGACGCCGACGCGATCTTCGCCTATCTGCGCTCGGTCCCGCCGGTCAACGTGCCTAGCCGTCCGCACGAACTCAAGTTCCCGTTCAACAACCGCAACCTGCTGATCGGCTGGCGCACGCTGTTCTTCCGCGAAGGCGAATACAAGCCCGATCCGACCAAGTCGGTCGAATGGAACCGCGGCGCGTATCTCGTGGAAGGCCTCGGCCACTGCGGCATGTGCCACACGTCCATCAACGCGGTGGGCGGCCCGGTCAACTCGGCGGCCTTCGCGGGCGGCCTGATCCCGCTGCAGAACTGGTACGCGCCGTCGCTCACAGGCAGCGAAGGCGGCCTCGGCGACTGGGACATCAAGGACATCGCGAGCCTCCTGAAGACCGGCGTTTCCGAGCGCGGCGCCGTGTTCGGCCCGATGGCGGACGTGATCCACAACAGTCTGCAATACCTCTCGGACGACGATATCCACGCGATGGCCTCGTACCTCAAGACCATCCCGCAGAAGAAGGAAGCGCCCGAAACGATGCAGATGGAGACGTCGGAAGCGTTCGGCGGCGAACTCTTGCAGCAAGGTCAGAAGATCTACCATGACCAGTGTGCAAAGTGTCACGCGGAAAACGGTCTCGGCATGCCGCCGAACTTCCCGCCGCTTGCGAACAATCAGTCGATCCAGATGCATTCGGCTGTGAACCCGATCCGCATGGTGCTCAACGGCGGCTATCCGCCGAGCACGGGGGGCAACCCGCGCCCGTACGGCATGCCGCCGTTCGCGCAGGCGCTCTCGAACCAGGAGGTTGCAGCGGTGGTGACGTTCATCCGCATGTCCTGGGGCAACAAGGGCACGCCGGTGTCGCCGCAGCAGGTCGCGGACCTGCGCTCGTCTCCGCTTGACTGACGCACGCCTGCTATAGTAGCGGTTGCCTGATCAGGGCGCAGTCCGCGAAAGCGCGGGCTGCGCCCTTCGCTATTTGGCGCCGGGCCGTGCGGTGAAGGCGGTTCCGTGGCCCGTCAGGCCTGGTTTTGAACGCTGCAGTCGAGCACTGCGCCGTGAGGGTTGGAACAATGTTCCACCCGCGAGCGTTGCGCTCAAGAAGAAGAAGGAGTGGTCGTCATGCACGCCGGTGAGCGTCTGAACAGCATGACTCACCTCGTGGGCGCGATGTTGTCGGTAGCGGGCCTCGTCTCGCTCGTGACGCTCGCGGCGCTGGATCACGATGCGTATAAGGTCGTGAGCTTTGCGGTATACGGGGCGATGTTGTGCGCGCTGTACACGATCTCGACGCTGTATCACGGCGTGCGCGGCATACGCCTGAAGGCGGTGCTGCAAAAGTGCGACCATGCCGCGATCTATCTGCTCATCGCGGGAAGCTATACTCCGTTCACGCTAGTGACGCTGCGCGGGCCTTGGGGCTGGTCGCTCTTCGGCGTGAGCTGGGGGCTCGCGGTCCTCGGCATCGTCCAGGAACTCACGCTCGGGCGGCGCACGAGAGTGCTTTCGATGGTGCTCTACGTGGTGATGGGCTGGCTCGCGGTGGTGGCGGTTCGCCCGCTCGTCGAAGCCTTGCCGGCCGCGGGCACGGCGTGGTTGCTGGCCGGCGGCGTCATTTACAGCGTCGGTATTTATTTTTTCGTCAATGACGAGCGCATCCGGCACGGACATGGAATCTGGCATCTGTTCGTGCTCGCCGGGAGCGTCTGTCAATTCGTGAGCGTCGCGCGCTACGTCGCGTGACGCGTCAATGCGAAGACATCGCACGGCCGCCGCAGTGTCCGCGGCCGCTCGATGCAACTTAACGCCAGACGACGTGTCTTGATAGACCCGTCCGTTCCATGAAGAAAAAACGCGGCGCGCGCACTGGCGCGCCGTCCGAACAACGCGTAAAGGCGGCTTCACCGGGCGCATTCGAACCCGGCAACACCGCTTTGGCTGCGCAGCGCGCCCTCGGGCCGCGAAGCGTCGTCCGCGCTACTGCAATACAACAGGTGTTTATGTCTTTCGATTCTCTCGGCTTGTCCGAACCGCTGGTCCGCGCAGTCAACGAACTTGGGTACACCACGCCCACGCCTATCCAGGCGCAAGCGATTCCCGCCGTGCTCGGCGGCGGCGACCTGCTCGCCGGCGCGCAAACCGGCACCGGCAAGACCGCCGGCTTCACGCTGCCGATCCTGCAACGCCTCACGGACATGCCGCCGGCAGCGAATGGCAAGCGCGTGGTGCGCGCGCTGATCCTCACGCCCACGCGTGAGCTCGCCGCGCAAGTCGAAGAGAGCGTGCGCGCCTACGGCAAATATCTGAAGCTCAAATCCACCGTGATGTTCGGCGGCGTGGGCATCAATCCGCAAATCGACGCGCTCAGGCGCGGCGTGGATATCGTGGTCGCGACGCCGGGGCGCCTGCTCGATCACATGCAGCAAAAGACGATCGACCTCTCGCAGCTCGAGATTCTCGTGCTCGACGAAGCCGACCGCATGCTCGACATGGGCTTCATCCACGACATCAAGCGCGTGCTCGCGAAGCTGCCGCCCAAGCGCCAGAACCTGCTCTTCTCGGCCACCTTCGCCGACGAGATCAAGGCGCTCGCCGACAGCCTGCTCGACTCGCCCGCGCTCATCGAAGTCGCACGCCGCAACACCACGGCCGAAACCGTGGCGCAGAGGATCTATCCCGTCGACCGCGACCGCAAGCGCGACCTGCTCACGCATCTAATCCGCCAGCACAACTGGTTCCAGGTGCTCGTGTTCACGCGCACCAAGCACGGCGCGAACCGCCTCGCCGAGCAGCTCACGAAGGACGGCATCAGCGCCCTCGCAATTCACGGCAACAAGAGCCAGTCGGCACGCACGCGCGCTTTGAGCGAGTTCAAGGACGGCACGCTCCAGGTGCTCGTTGCGACCGACATCGCTGCGCGCGGGATCGATATCGACCAGTTGCCGCACGTCGTCAACTACGATCTGCCGAACGTGCCCGAAGATTACGTGCACCGCATCGGCCGCACCGGCCGCGCGGGCGCGACGGGCGAAGCCGTGTCGCTCGTGTGCGTGGACGAGCATCAACTGCTCAAGGACATCGAGAAGCTCATCAAGCGCGCGGTGCCGCAAGAGGTCATTCCGGGCTTCGAGCCGGACCCGAACGCGAAGCCCGAGCCGATCCAGCGCCGCAGCCAGCCGCAAGGCCGCTCGCCGCGCCAGGGACAAGGGCAAGGACAGGGCCGCGGTGCGTCGAATGGCGCGAATGCCGCGAACGGCGGCCGGCCCGCGCAGGCACGCGAATCGCGTGAGCCGCGCGGCGGGAATCGCGAAGGTGGCCGTGATAGCAACCGCGAAGGTGGACGTGACGGTGGCCGCGAAGGCAACCGTGCTAATGCTGCCAACGGCGGCGGCAACGGCGGGCAACGCCCGGCCAAGCCGGCCTCGAACGGCGGCGTGCGCACTGCCAAGCCCGTGAAACAGCAAGGCGCAAATCACGGCGCACAAGGCGCGCGCGGCGAACATACGCGTCGCGAAAGCCAGCGCGGCGTTTCGCACGAAAGCGCACTGGGCCGCCCGCAACAACGCAAGCCGCAAGGCAATCCGGGCGCACTGCTTGGCGGCCGCCCAGGCGGCAATTCGCGCCGCGACGGCAACGGCCAGCGCGATCGCTGATCTCATCGCCTGGAAACGAAAAAGCCCGCTCTAGCAGCGGGCTTTTTGTTTTCGCGCGCGCCGACGCCCTAGCGGAAGAAGACGTGTTGCGTGATCTTCGCGAGCGGATAGTGCACGCCAGGCAGGATCTTCGCAGGCAGGTTGAGCGGCTTGAGCAGCATCTTCACGCACATGTCGGCGGAAAGATTGTGGCGCACCAGCGAGTTCACGCGCGCAGTGAGCTCACGACTATAGGCTTCGTCGCGCACGCGGTCGGGGTAGCGGCCTGCGTACACATGGCGCAGCGCGATCGCGGAATCCTCGTTCTTGATCTCCATCACGCGACGCATGAGCGCGCCGAGTACGGCGAGACGCCCGTGCCCTTCTATCTGGTTGTACTTCTTGAAATAGCGGAAAAAGTGCTTGTAATGGCGCACTTCGTCGCTGCGAATGTTGTCGGTAATTTCCTTGAGCACGGGCTCATCCGAGTACTCGCCGATCGCACGGTAGAGCGTGGCGGTGCCGGTTTCCACCACGCAGCGCGCGACCATTTCGAGCGCACGCGTTTTCTCGAACTCCTCGAACGAACAGGTCTTCGAATACTCTTCGATGAAGGTCGCAAACGCCGCGTCCCAGTCGAACTCGGGCCACACATACTGGATGTACGTCTTCAGTGCGCGCCCATGCTGAAGCTCCTCGGGCTCCCATTCGCGGTTGAGCCACTCGGAGACCTCGGGGTCGCCGTTGAAGAATACGTTCAGGTTACTGGTGTAAAGGTCGGAACCGCTTTCGATGAACGAAGAGGCGGCGAGAAGCAGCATGAGGTCTTCGTTGGCCGCGGCACGTTGACGGTCGATACGCGTGAGATCGATGTCTTCGATGCGCCAGGGCATCACATGGCGAGGCTCGTTGTCGTTACGCATTGTGTCCTACTCCCGAAGCGGCGATTACGCTCACGACGCGCGGCGCCTGGCCGGAAGCCTCGAGGCCCGGCGAACTGCGCCAGTCACGCGTGACGAGCATTACCAGCCATCCCTATTTCCATCTTAGCCGTTGTTTCGCATAGCTGCAGCGACTAAGCACAGACCGGGCCCGGCTCCCACAGTTCCGGGAGTCGACGGCTTCTCCCCATTACGTCATATGACGCTCGCGGGCCGAGGCGCAGACGCGATACCCGTGGGAGCTACCCGCCTGATGCGTAACGGATCGAACCGGATTCGCTCGCTGCGTGACGCGGTGCGGTACGAACCTCAAGTAATTTCGCGAATCAGGACGGCTCGCACCACCGCTGCGTGCAAGCTCGAATGTCAAAGGGAAAATTTTCGGGGCGTGGTTTGTACAACGCAGCGGCGTTGACTACACTCCAGTTCCCCGAGGTAGATCCCGGGCTGGATGCCGTTTTGACCGCGCACAGGCGGTCGAGGCGGCCGGTCCCTCCGGCCATTCGATCTGCACGGTCGCAGGCTTTCGCTCACACCACCGCATGTTTGTCGCTGCGCCGCCCCGCGGGCCGCAACCAGCGACCTCTGATGCGGCAACACGGAGAGAACGATGCTGAGTCCGCATGAATTCGCCACCCTGCTGCTAGTACAGGACGCCCCCAACCAGCTCGACATGGAGCGAGAAGAACTGGACGCCTTGCTCGAACGACAGCTCGTCCAACTGGAGCGCCTTGCGTCCGGCCTTCAGCAATGGCGACTAACCGAAATCGGCGACTCTGCGTTGCGCGCCATCAAACGGTGTTCGTAGCCTGATCCCGCGGGCCGAGCGCCCGCGTAGCCACAGGCTCCATTGAGTTTTATCGATTTGCGCGGACGCATGGGTCGTCCGCCAGCCCGGCTTGTCGGGCACGTCCCCGATGCAGGCGCACGGCAGTAGACGTACGCGCCTGCAGTGCATGGTCACGCGGACCCGCGCGCTTCATGCCCGCGTGACCATTTTTTTGCGTGTTCGTATTCCCTCCCGCGCGGCGCGTTTTGGCTCGCGCCACGCGTGCCATGCACGCGCGCTCCGCCGCGCCTCTACGCGCCTACCCCGCTCGCAGCGTGGGGTCGACCGCCGACCGCCAGCTCAGCGCTTGCGCGCGCTGTGCATTGAGGAAGTTCACCCACTCGCCTCGCGCCTCCCCGTTGCCGCTCTTGCCGAGCGTGGTGTATTGCTGCGCGATCTGAGCCTGGAAGCCGCAAAACTGGTCCTGGGGCAGCCTGCCGCGCCGATTGGCGACCCAGGCGTCGAACATCGCCGCGTAGACGCCCGGCGCATACGCACCGAAATCGACCGCCTGGCCGCCGCACATCTCCTGCAAAGCGGCGAGCGACGGTGCACGCCCCCCGCCTTGCGGGCCCGGCGGCGCGCCCAGACACCCCGCGAGCAGCACGGCCGCACCGATCATCGCAATTCCACGCATGATTGCCTCGTTATCGTTTTCGACTGGTTGGAACGACTTCATCACGATGCGGTTATTGTCGCACCGCGCCGCCCGAGCGGCACCCTGGCCGTTCGGCCGAGTCGAGCGCAATTCGCTTTAGGGCTATGCTGGGTTCGATGTATCGGACCTCCCAAGGAGACTGCACGATGCCTCAGTCGCACGCTGGGTCGTACGTCCTCGCGCTGGACCAGGGCACGACGAGTTCACGCGCCCTGCTGCTCGAGCGCAGCGGCACAATCGCCGCGCTCGCGCAGAAAGAGTTCGCGCAGCTTTACCCGCGGCCCGGCTGGGTCGAGCATGACCCGCGCGATATCTGGTCGAGCCAGGCAGGCGTCGCGGCGGAGGCGCTCACGCGCGCGGGCGTCGGGGCTGCCGCGATTGCGGGCATCGGCATCACGAACCAGCGCGAAACGACCATCGTGTGGGAACGTGCAACGGGTCAGCCCGTGTACAACGCCATCGTCTGGCAGGACCGCCGCACAGCCGGCTATTGCGACGAACTCAAAGCGAGCGGCCTCGAGCCGACGGTGCGCGCGAAAACCGGCCTGCCGATCGATGCGTACTTTTCGGCCACGAAAATCCGCTGGATTCTCGATCATGTCGAGGGCGCGCGCGAAAAAGCACGCGGCGGGCGGCTCGCGTTCGGAACCGTGGACAGCTGGCTGCTGTGGCACTTCACGCGAGGCGCGCTGCACGCCACCGACGTCACCAACGCCGCGCGCACGATGCTCTTCGACATCCATACGCTGCGCTGGGACGACGACCTGCTCGCGCTCTTCGACATCCCACGCAGCATGCTGCCGGAGGTGCGTTCGTCGTCGGAGGTCTACGCGCGCACGGCAGCGTCGCTCTTCGCGGCCGAAATCCCGCTTGCGGGCGTAGCAGGCGACCAGCACGCGGCGCTCTTCGGGCAGATGTGCCTGCAGCCCGGCATGGTGAAGAACACCTACGGCACCGGCTGCTTTCTCGTGATGAATACCGGCGCACAGCCAATCGAGTCGAGCCACAACCTCGTCACCACCATCGCGTGGCAAGCGCTCGGGCAAACGCAATACGCGCTGGAGGGCAGCATCTTTATCGCAGGCGCCGTGGTGCAATGGCTGCGCGACGGACTCGGCATCATTCGCAGCGCCGCGGAAATCGAATCGCTCGCGGCCAGCGTGCCGCACAGCGACGGCGTGTACCTTGTGCCCGCATTCGCCGGGCTCGGCGCGCCGCACTGGAACGCGCACGCGCGTGGCACGTTGTTCGGCGTCACACGCGGCACGACCGCGGCGCATATCGCACGCGCGGCACTCGAATCCATCGCGTACCAATCGTTCGATGTCCTTGCCGCCATGGAAGCCGATTCCGGCATGCGCGTGAGCGAGCTGCGCGTGGATGGCGGCGCGAGCAAAAACGATCTGCTCATGCAGTTTCAAACCGATCTGCTGGGCGTGAATGTGTTGCGGCCGCGCTCGAGCGAGAGCACTGCACTGGGCGCGGGATATCTGGCCGGGCTCGCGGTGGGGTTCTGGCGCGATATCGACGAACTCCAGCAGCATTGGAGCCTCGAGCGCCGCTTCATGCCCACCATGCCGCGCGACGATGTTGCAAGGCGCCTGGCCGGCTGGCAACGCGCGATCGGCGCGGCAAAAGCGTGGGCCGACGCCGGCGAGGCAAACGCAGCGCACGACGGCTGAGCCCGGCGGCCCGCGAATGCGCTGCGTCCAAAAAGCAAAAGCACGTATGATTGGGGGTTTCCACCCTCCCGCCTGCCTGGCTCAGGCGCACACGGCCCCAAGCCCTGCGCTGCCCGGCCTCTCGTTTCACGCATGATCGACCATCTCATCTGCGACTGTGACGGCGTGCTCGTCGACAGCGAAGTCATCGCCGACCGCGTTCTGTTCGAAACGCTCAGCAGCACCTTTCCCGGCATCGATTTTCACGCCGCCGTGAATGCGGCGTTCGGCCAGCAAACCTCGCGCTTTCTCGCCGACGTGGCCGCCCGCTTCGACCTCACGATGCCCGAAGACTTTCTCGAGACCATCGAACATCGTTGCGAAGCCGCCATTGCCGATTCGGTGAGTCCGATCAACGGCGTGCGCGACGCCTTGCGCCAGGTGACGCTTCCTGCCGCCGTCGTTTCGAACAGCCGGCTCACGCGCGTGCACGCTTCGGTACGGCGCGCCGGGCTCGATACGATCTTCGGCGAGCGCATCTTCAGCGCCGAGCAGGTCGCGCGGCCCAAGCCTTATCCGGATGTCTACCTGCACGCGGCGAAGCAGCTCGGCGTGGAGCCGGCGCGCTGCATCGTCGTCGAGGACAGCATTTCGGGTTTGAACGCCGCGCGCGCGGCGGGCATGAAGACGATTGCGTTCGTGGGCGCGAGCCACATTCCTTCGGGCTACGCCGACGTGCTGCGCGAGATGGGCATCACGCGCATCATGGCGCACATGGAGGAACTGCCTGCGCTCGTCGAGGCCGGCGTGCGCGGCGAATTCGGCGACGTGCAGTCGTAAGGCAGCGCGCCCAACAGGTGCACCAGCCGCGAAGAAAACGAAACGAGGCGCCCATCGGCGCCTCATTTTTCACCACGCTACTTCAGCGCCTCAGGCCGGTTCGGCACAACGCTCGCGCGCTACGGCGAGCGACTCGCGGAACGCCACCAGCTCGGCAATCGAGAGGATCGGCAGGTTGTGCAGCTTCGCGAAGTCGTCGACCTGCTTGCCGCGCGCCATCGTGCCATCCGGGTTCATCAGCTCACACAGCACGCCAGCGGGCGCGAGGCCCGCGAGCACCGCCAGATCGACGGTGCCTTCCGTATGGCCGCGGCGCGCCAGCACGCCGCCCCGCTGCGCGCGCAGCGGAAATACGTGGCCGGGGCGCACGATATCGGCAGGCTTCGCGTTCGGGGCGATCGCAGCGCGGATCGTCGTCACGCGGTCGGCGGCCGAAACGCCCGTGCTCACGCCGTCGCGCGCTTCGATCGAGACCGTGAACGCGGTGCGGTTGCGGCTCTCGTTGTGGGCCACCATCGGCGGCAGTTCGAGCGCGCGCACTTTTTCGTCGGAGAGGCACAGGCACACGATGCCGCTGCATTCGCGGATGAAAAGCGCCATCGTTTCAGGCGTGAGGCGTTCGGCGGCGACGATCAGGTCGGCCTCGTCCTCGCGGTCGTGGTCGTCCTGCAGCACGACCGGGCGGCCTTCGCGCATGGCTTGCAACGCGGCGGCGATGCGCGGGGGTACCGGCTCGGAATCGATGAACGGGAGATCGGCGGCGGCGTCGAGCGGCGCGCCAAGGGATGAAGTATTAGCAGTAAGGGACATGTGAAACGCTCCTCGCAAGAGTTAGGCGAAAAACGTTTCAGGGCATTGCAAACAGACAGGAATCCCCGGCACACGCCATTCGGCAGACATGCGGTACGCCCCCAAAATGGGGACACACGCACATCGGCCGAAACGCCGCGGCGGATGGGCAAACATGACCATCTGCACATCTTCTTTCATCCGGACTATGACCGTCGGCTCTGGCTTCGCACCAGATCTGCTGACCCTGCGCACGACACAATGAGGCTCGCGCAGGCGCTCGCGGGCTCGTCGGCCAGGCCTTTCGGCACGGCCGGCATACCGCCGGTGGGGAATTACACCCCGCCCTGAAGACGCACTGATTACCGGATCAACCGGCGGGCAAAGGATACAACAGGCTGCGCAACCGTGCAGCGCGAAAAAGTACGACTAGACAATTTTCTCGAAACGGGCTTTGTGCGATGCCGCATCGGCACGCGAGACCCAGCACGGCTCATGCCGGCTGCGGCGCCACGTTTGCGACCGCATCCACCGCCCTGACCGCTTCGACTGCCGATGCAACCTCGCCGCCAGCCGGCGCGGCGGGCACGTCCCAGCGCGGCGGCGTCTCGGCGTTGAGCGTCACGCGAAACACGCGTGCTTCGGTGTCGCCGGGGTTGCGCAGGCTGTGCGGCTGGTCGGCGTCGAATACGATCGCGTCGCCGGTGGCGAGCAGTTGCCGCCGATCGTGCACGCTCACTTCGAGCGTGCCCTCGCTCACCACGAGGTTCACCGTTGTACCGGGCGCGCGGCGCACGCCGGGCTCGGTGTGCAGCGGCGCGATGCGCAGTTCGTGAAACTCCGCGGCGGCGGGCTCCCCTTCCGGATAAAGCGCACGCGCCGAATAACGGCCATCGGCGGAAACGAGGCGCGACGCGCGCTCGGCGGGCAAATGCTCGAAGCCGTTCACGGCGTGGCGCCGCAGAAACGCCGAGACCGAAACCTTGAGCGCCGCCGCCACCTTGCACAGCACCTTGATCGACGGCACGCTGCGCGCCGACTCGACCTGAGCGAGCATCGCGCGCGAAACACCCGAGGCGCGTGCGAGCGCATCGAGCGAAAGCTGGCGCTCGGCGCGCAGGCGGGCGAGGTTCACGCCGACGAGATGCTCGAGCGCTTCGAAAGATGCTTCGGTGTGCGCAATATTGGGCTGTACATCGCGCACGAGCGCGAGAGGTGAATGCATGGCTGCCTCCGGGCGCGCCGCTTGATTGCGGCGCAAGAGCATGAATGGAGGCAAGACTAGCATCGCGATTTGCCGCGCCCAACGAAGTTATCTTCACACTGTTATCAGCATTGCAGAGCGCGAATCCGGGATTGCTTTCGCGCCCTGCGCATAAGGCGCATTGGCCTCATAAGACGCTCACGTGTTCTGCCGCGCCGCCACGCTCGCATTGCGCACCGGTGCGTTGCGCGTGTCGAGCCGCGCCGCCGCCCATGTGAGCACGAGCGCCGCCACCGAAACCGCCGCGGCCACCCACGGCAGCGAGTCGAGCGCCACGCCATGCGCAATGGCGAGACCGCCCATCCACGCGCCCATTGCGTTGCCGACATTGAACGCGCCGATGTTCAGCGTCGAGGCGAGATTCGGCGCCGCCGCGGCCTTCGCGACCACACGCATCTGCAACGGCGGCACGGTCGCGAACGCGGCGATACCCCACACGAACACGGTGATCGCGGCTGGCCACATGGCGTGGCTCGTCTTCGTGAAGATGGCCATGACCACGGCGAGCACCACGAGAATGCCCATGAGGGAAGGCATCAACGCGCGGTCCGCGAGCTTGCCGCCCAGCGTGTTGCCAAGCGTGAGGCCGACGCCGAACAGCACGAGCATCAGCGTCACGCCGCGCGGCGAGAAGCCGCCCACCTGTTCGAGAATCGGCGCGATATAGGTGAACACGACAAACACGCCGCCAAAGCCCAACACCGTCATGCCGAGCGCGAGCCACACCTGCGGGTCGCGCAGCACACGCACTTCGTGGCCGAGTCCTGCCGGGCCGCTGTCGTGATGGTTGGGAACCAGCGCGGTCACGCCGATCAGCGAAATCACGCCAAAGCCGCTCACGATCCAGAACGCCACGCGCCAGCCGAACTGCTGGCCGATGGCCGTGCCGAACGGCACACCCAGCACGGTGGCGAGCGTGAGCCCGGTGAACATCAGCGCAATGGCGCTCGCCCGCTTTTCCTGCGGCACGAGCGAGGCGGCCACCACGGCGCCGATGCCGAAGAACGAGCCGTGCGCGAACGAAGCCACGACGCGCGCGACCATCAGCAGCGAATAGTTCGACGCGACGGCGCACATCACGTTGCCGACGATGAACACGGCCATCAACAGTTGCAGCGCGAGCTTGCGCGGCATGCGGCTCGTGAGCGCGGCGAGCAGCGGCGCGCCGGCTGCCACGCCGAGCGCATAGCCGGTCACGAGCAGGCCCGCGGCGGGAATCGTCACGTGCAGATCGCGCGCGACGTCGGGCAAGAGGCCCATGATGAGGAACTCGGTGGTGCCGATGGCAAAGGCGCTGATGGCCAGCGCGAGCAAGGGGATAGGCATCGCAATCTCCGAAAATCAGCCTGGATTGGAATTACTTGGGGAATCAAACCGCCGCGCCAGCGGGCATCGACGTCACGAACTCGACGACGACACCCGGCGCAAGCGCAACGAAAAGCTGCACTTCCGCGCTCGCGGGCACCTCGGCCTGCTGGTACGGCACGCGATGCTCGGCAAGCCGCTCGACGAGCGCACGCCACTCGTCGCCGGGCGCCACGCGAAACGCGACGTGGTCGATGCGCGGCGCCACGAGCGCGGACGATCCGCCCGACAACCGCGCGGGCAAGGTTGCATCGACCAGATGGACGACCGGGCGGCCGTTCGCATAGAGCCAGTGACCGTCCACACGAAACGGCGGACGCGGGCCGTCTTCGAGGCCGACGATGTCGTGAAAAAAGCGGCATGTGCCTTCGAGGTCGGGCGTGACGAGGGTGACGTGATCGAGTTGCATGGCGTGCGGGCCGAGGCGGTTGTCCTGAAAACAGGCGCATTGTCGCGGCTGCGCTCAAATTTGATAATTGGCGTAGCATTTGAATCATTTTCAATTGCTTTCTAATAATCGCGCGATGGACAACCTCGGCGACGTTCGCCTTTTCGTGGAGGCCGCACGCCTCGGCAGCCTTTCTGCGGCGGGCCGCAAGCTCGGCCTCACGCCCGCGGCGGCCAGCGCCCGGCTCGCGCGGCTCGAAGCGGAGCTGCATGCGCGTCTGTTCGACCGCACTACCCGTCAATTGCGCCTCACTGACGAAGGCCGCGTCTACCTCACCTGCAGCGAGCACGCGCTGCGCTCGCTCGACGACGCCAAGGCGGCCTTGCAGGAGGGCCAGAACGCGGTGCGCGGCAAGGTGCGCATTTCGGCGACCTCGGATTTCGGCCGCAATTTGCTGATGACCTGGCTCGACGAATTCCGCAGCCTCTACCCCGACGTGCGTTTCGCGCTGATGCTGACCGACTCGCTCTCGAACCTCGTGCTCGAAGACATCGATCTGGCGATCCGTTTCGGCACGCCGCAGGACAGCTCGCTCGTGGCGCGCTGGCTCGCGCCGAACCGCCGTGTTCTGTGCGCCTCGCCCGAGTACCTCGCGCGCTGCGGCGAACCGCGCGAGCCGAACGATCTGGCCCGTTTCGACTGCATCGTGATCGGCTCGGCGGCGGGGCCGGTGAACGAATGGCGCTTCACGCGCGGCGGCGGATCGCAGACCGAAACGCAGACCTACACGGTGCCGCTCGACGGCGCGCTCGAATCCACCGATGGCGAAGTGGCACGGCAGTGGGCGCTGTGCGGCTACGGCCTCGCGGTGAAGTCGATCTGGGATGTAGCAGACGATCTGCGCGCCGGCCGGCTCAAGACGGTGATGCCCGAGTGGCGCTACCCCGACGCGCCGCTGCACGCGCTCTATCACCGCAACCGCTTTCTCGCGCCACGCGTGCGGGCGCTGCTCGATTTCCTCACCGAGCGCTTCGCGCAGACTTCGGGCGAGCTGGAAGCGCTCGTGCCCTGCACGGATCCTGCCGAAGCGACGCAAAGCCACAGACGCAAACGGATATAATGTTGGATTGCGCAGAAAGCGATCCGCAGACGCATGAGCATAGGCAAATGCGTCGGCAAAAAGAAGCGAAAAGCAAAGCGGACCGTCCCCAACGCAATGCCAGGAACAGGATGCCAAGCCGCTCCATAGCCGGCTTCGCCGCACCCTGATTCGGCCCCTTAAAACACCGTAGTCCTGACGTGCGAACCGCGCCTCAAGCGCGTGCATCAAGCGGACGACGCCCCCAGGTCAACCACTGCGAACGGCGAAACCCGATGACCAAGAAAGTTTATGTAAAGACCTTTGGCTGCCAGATGAACGAGTACGACTCCGACAAGATGGTCGACGTACTTGGCGCCGCCGAAGGCCTCGTGAAGACCGACACCCCGGAAGACGCGGACGTCATTCTCTTCAACACCTGCTCGGTGCGCGAAAAGGCCCAGGAGAAGGTCTTCTCCGACCTCGGCCGCGTGCGCGAGCTGAAGGAAGCGAATCCGAACCTGCTGATCGGCGTGGGCGGCTGCGTGGCGAGCCAGGAAGGCGCGGCGATCGTCGCGCGCGCACCGTATGTGGACCTCGTGTTCGGCCCGCAAACACTGCACCGCCTGCCGCAGATGATCGACGCGCGCCGCGCCTCGGGCCGCGCGCAGGTAGACATCAGCTTCCCTGAAATCGAGAAGTTCGACCATCTGCCGCCCGCGCGCGTGGAAGGCCCGAGCGCATTCGTCTCGATCATGGAAGGTTGCTCGAAATACTGCAGCTACTGCGTCGTGCCTTACACGCGCGGCGAGGAAGTCTCGCGTCCGCTCGACGACGTGCTCACCGAAATCGCCGGTCTCGCCGACCAGGGCGTACGTGAAGTCACGCTGCTCGGCCAGAACGTGAACGCCTATCGCGGCGCGCTCACGAATGGCGCACACGACGTCGCCGACTTCGCCACGTTGATCGAATACGTCGCCGAGATCCCCGGCATCGAGCGCATTCGCTACACGACTTCGCACCCGAAGGAATTCACGCAGCGCCTGATCGACACCTACGCCAAGGTGCCCAAGCTCGTGAGCCACTTGCACCTGCCGGTGCAGCACGGCTCGGACCGCGTGCTCATGGCGATGAAGCGCGGCTACACCGTGCTCGAATACAAGTCGATCATCCGCAAGCTGCGCGCGATCCGCCCGGACCTGTCGCTCTCCACGGACTTCATCGTCGGCTTCCCCGGCGAGACCGAAGAGGACTTCGCGAAGATGATGGCGCTCGTCGACGAGATGAGCTACGACACGAGCTTCTCGTTCATCTACAGCCCGCGCCCGGGTACGCCCGCCGCGAATCTCGAAGACGACACGCCGCGCGAAGTGAAGCTCAAGCGCCTGCAGCACCTGCAGGCCACGATCGAAGAGAACGTGGCGCGCATCAGCCAGTCGATGGTCGGCCGGGTCGAGCGCATTCTCGTGGAAGGCCCTTCGCGCAAGGACCCGAGCGAACTGTCGGGCCGCACGCAGAACAACCGCGTGGTGAACTTCCCGGCGCCGCTCGCTTCGCACGCGCGCCTGATCGGCCAGATGATCGACGTGAAGATCAACCACGCGTACCCGCACTCGCTGCGCGGCGAACTCGTGCTCGCGCACGAAGACGCTTCGACGCTCGCGCATTAATAGCGCATTCAGCGCGTACCAGCATCGGAATTCAGGAGTTCAGAGACACCTTGAAGCCCAATCAGCAGCATCTGGAATTCACTGCGCCGCGCGACGACAACGCGCGGCTCGCCAACCTCTGCGGCCCGCTCGACGAAAACTTGCGGCAGATCGAGCAAGCGCTCGACGTGACGCTCGCGCGACGCGGCCATCGCATCACGATTCGCGGGCGCGGCGCCAAGCTGGCGCTTGCGGCGCTCGAAAACTTCTACAACCAGGCGCGCGATCCGCTTTCTGTCGACGACATTCAACTCGCGCTCGTGGAAGCACGTCATCCTGCGAGCTTCGGCAGCAATTCGGCGAACGATCCGCGCGGCAACGGCGGCGTGCGCGGCAACGGCGGCAGCAACGACGCCTCTGAAATCGACCCACGTTTTCGCGGCGACCCCGATCATCCGTTCGACGAACCCGCGCGCGATGGGGTCGATGTCGAGGAACTCGGGCCGAAGCTCTACACGCGCCGCGCCGATCTGCGCGGGCGCACGCCCGCACAGCGCGAGTACCTCAAGCAAATCATCTCGCACGACGTGACGTTCGGCATCGGGCCCGCGGGCACCGGTAAGACCTATCTCGCCGTGGCCTGCGCCGTGGACGCGCTCGAGCGCGATCAAGTGAAGCGCATCGTGCTCACGCGTCCCGCTGTGGAAGCGGGCGAGCGTCTCGGCTTCCTGCCGGGCGATCTCTCGCAGAAGGTCGATCCGTATCTGCGTCCGCTCTACGACGCGCTGTACGATCTGCTCGGCTTCGACAAGACCGCGAAGATGTTCGAGCGCCAGATGATTGAAATCGCGCCGCTCGCCTACATGCGCGGACGTACGCTCAATCACGCGTTCATCATTCTCGACGAGGCGCAGAACACCACGCCCGAGCAGATGAAGATGTTCCTCACGCGTATCGGCTTCGGCTCGAAGGCAGTTGTGACCGGCGACACCACGCAGATCGACTTGCCGCGCGGCCACAAGAGCGGCCTGATCGAGGCGCAGCATGTGCTCGCCAACGTGCGCGGCATCGCCGTCACGCACTTCACGAGTGCCGACGTGGTGCGCCATCCGCTCGTCGCGCGTATCGTCGAAGCTTACGACGCGCATTCGAAAAAGGACGAAGGCGTGGGCGACGGGCGGTAACGCCGCCGCCTGCGTCGTTTCATTGCTTTGAGCCCATGCCCCGCGCACCGAAACTCAAACTGACCGTGCAGTTCCCCGCCGCAAAGGCGTTCCCCGAGCACAAGGCCGCGCTGCCGCGCGCAACCGTCGCGGCGTGGCTCAAGGCCGCGCTCTTCGCGGACGCGGAACTGGCCGTGCGCTTCGTCGACGCCGACGAAGGCCGCACGCTCAACCGCACGTATCGCGGCAAGGACTACGCGACCAACGTGCTCACCTTCGCCTATGCGGAGAGCGAGGACGATCCCGTCACGGGCGATCTGATCCTGTGCTGCCCCGTGGTGGAAAAGGAAGCCGCCGAGCAGGGCAAGCCGCTCGCCGCGCACTACGCGCATCTGCTCGTGCACGGCGCGCTGCACGCGCAGGGTTACGATCACGAAGACGAGACCGAAGCCGAAGAGATGGAAGGCATCGAGACCGAAGTACTCAACTCTCTCGGCTTTCCTGATCCGTACAAGTAGGCCCCCGCCATGAACGACAAACGCACGCCCGATTTCGCCGAACCCTCAGCACTGCCCGAGGCGGGCGATGCGGGCGTGCCCTGCCCCGGCTACCCGCCGGCGCTTGGCGAGTCGCGTCTTCTGAGCGAAGACGAATTGCGCGACTCGCTCGCCTGCACGCTGAAAGCGCAAGGCTGGGACGGCGCAAGCGACATCTGGCTCTTCGGCTATGGCTCGCTGATCTGGAACCCTGGGCTGCCCACCGTCGAGAATGTGCGCTCGCGCGTGCATGGCTACCATCGCGGCCTTTACCTGTGGTCGCGCGTGAACCGCGGCACGCCCGAGCAACCGGGCCTCGTGCTCGCGCTCGACCGCGGCGGCTCGTGCGCGGGCGTCGCGTTTCGCCTCGCTGCCGAAGGCGTGATGCCGCACCTCGAAGCGCTCTGGCGCCGCGAGATGCCGATGGGCTCGTACCGCCCCGCCTGGCTGCCCTGCGTGCTCGCGGACGGCCGCCGCGTCGACGCGCTTGCCTTCGTCATGCGGCGCGACGTGGCGTCCTACACCGGCAAGCTCTCCGAAGCGACGGTGCGCACCGTGTTCGGCTGCGCGTCGGGCCGTTATGGCACGACGCTCGACTACGTGCGGCGCACCGTGGACGCGCTGCGCGAAAGCGGCATGCGCGACCGGGCGCTTGAGCGGCTGCTCGCGCGCTGCGCGTAAGCTTCGTGTAACGGCGCGCCGCTTTTTCGTTCACCGCGCGGGCACGCCGCATCTGCGTTAGGATTGGTCTGCCGGTGTGTGACATGCGTGTGCCATGACACGGTCACGCCACAGCCATGTTGTATCCTTAACCCTCCGCAACAGCGCGCCCTGTCCCCAAGCGACGAAGGGCGCACCACCATGAACGACTCCTATCCCAGTCGACGCCAGACCGACAAACCGCAGGAAAAGCGCTCCCTACTCGAGCGGCTGACCGACTTCATCTCGCCCGAGCCCGACTCGCGCAGCGAGCTTCTCGAAATCCTCCAGGACGCGCACGCGCGCAACTTGATCGACGCCGATTCGCTTTCGATGATCGAAGGCGTGTTCCAGGTGTCCGAGCTTTGCGCGCGCGACATCATGATCCCGCGCGCCCAGATGGACGCGATCAACATCGCCGAAAGTCCTGACGAATTCATTCCGTTCGTGCTCGAGAAAGCGCACTCGCGCTACCCCGTGTACGACGGCAACCGCGACAACGTGATCGGCGTGCTGCTCGCGAAAGACCTGCTGCGCTACTACGCCGAAGAGGAATTCGACGTGCGCGGCATGCTGCGCCCGGCCGTGTTCATTCCCGAGTCCAAGCGCCTGAACGTGCTGCTGCACGACTTTCGCCAGAACCGCAATCACATTGCCATCGTCGTGGACGAATACGGCGGCGTGGCCGGTCTCATCACGATCGAGGACGTGCTGGAGCAGATCGTGGGCGACATCGAGGATGAGTACGACTTCGACGAGGAAAGCGGCAACATCATCGCCTCGCCCGACGGGCGCTTCCGCGTGCGCGCGCTCACCGAGATCGAGCAGTTCAACGAGGCGTTCGGCACCCATTACTCCGACGAGGAAGTCGATACGATCGGCGGCTTCGTCACGAACCACTTTGGGCACGTGCCGCATCGCGGGGAAAAGGTGCGCATCGGCGACCTGATTTTCGAGGTGCTGCGCGCCGACGCTCGCCAGGTTCACATGCTGCTGGTGCGACGCGACCCGATGGCAGGACAGCGCGAAGCCGCGCTGCAGCCGCCGGGCACCTGACGCAACGCGAGCGCGCCTCGCATGTGCGGATGACGCCAGCCTTGCGGCTGGCGTTTTTCCTTCGAGCGCGCCGAAGTTGGGATCCGGTTTCGATCCGTCCCCTGAGCGTGTCCCGGTAGCGACGCACGAAAGTGCTATCGTTGCGCTCGTCGCGCAATCCGCGCTCGCGCTTTTCACCGCATTCAACAGCACCGCATGGCCGAACCGATCGATACCCGCACGCGCACCGAGACGCGCGCGCCCGAAACCGCCGATGCACCCAACGGCGCCGAGCGCCGCGCGCTGCCCTTCTGGCACTATCTCGCCGCTGCCGCGCTGGGCGCGCTCAACACGCTGTCGTTCGCGCCCACGCCGCACGGCGGCTGGCTCGCCATTGCGATCTTCGCGCTGTTCTACTTCTGGCTCACGCGCACCACCGGCTGGAAGAGCGCGCTCTTCACCGGCTGGGCCTTCGGCTTCGGCAACTTCGTGAGCGGCGTGTGGTGGCTCTACGTGAGCATGCACTTCTATGGCGGCATGCCCGCCGTGCTCGCGGGCGCGGCGCTCGTGCTGTTTTCGCTCTATCTCGGTGTGTATCCGGCGCTCGCCGCGCTCATCTGGTCGTTCTGCGCGGGACATGCGAAAAATGGCCGCAGCGGCGACTTGCCGTTTTCGCCCACGTGGCACGGCGCTTTCGCGTTCGCAAGCGCTTGGGCGCTCGGCGAATGGGCGCGCGGCTATGTGTTCACCGGCTTTCCCTGGCTTGCGAGCGGCTACGCGCAGGTCGACGGTCCGCTTGCCGGTTTTGCGCCAATCGTCGGCGTATACGGCGTGGGCTGGGTGCTCGCGCTCGTCGCAGCGCTTATCGCGCAGGCGCTCTTGCGTGTGCGCGACGTGAATCGCTTGGCTCCCACAGCGCCCCGGCGCGGCGCGGTCGCGACGCCGGCGCTGCTCGCGGTCGCCGTAATTGCGGCGGGCATGCTGCTGTCGCTCGTCTCGTGGACGCAACCGTCCGGCACACCGCTGAACGTGCGTCTGCTGCAAGGCAACGTCAAGCAGGACATGAAGTTCTCCGAGGCAGGCTTTACTGACGCGCTCAACGAGTTCCAGAAGCTCATCACCGAAAAGCCCGCCGATCTCGTCGTCACGCCCGAAACCGCCGTGCCGGTGCTCGTGCACGAAATTCCCGAGAAGTTCGGCCGCGATATCCGCGCGTTCGCCGACGGCACGAACACGGCCATCCTGTTCGGCGCCGTGGGGGGCACGATTACCTCCGACGGACGCGTGATCGACTACACCAACAGCCTCTTCGGCATCACCCCGGGCCAGAACGGCCTTTATCGCTACGACAAGCATCACCTCGTGCCCTTCGGCGAGTTCGTGCCCTGGGGCTTCCGCTGGTTCGTCAATCTCATGAACATCCCGCTCGGCGACTTTGCGCGCGGGGCGCCAGTGCAGCCGCCGTTCCGCGTGCACGGTGAGCTCGTGGCCGTGAACATCTGCTACGAGGACATCTTCGGCGAGGAGATCGCCCGCACCGTGCGAGAGAGCCCGACCTCGCCGGGCATCCTCATCAACTCGACGAACCTCGCGTGGTTCGGCGACACCATCGCGCTCGACCAGCACCTGCAGATCGCGCGCATGCGCTCGCTCGAAACCGGCCGGCCGATGCTGCGCGCGACGAACACGGGCGCGACCGCCGCCATCGACGCGAAAGGCCGCGTGATCGCGCGCCTGCCCACGTTCACAGCGGGCTCGCTCGACGTGAAGGTGGAAGGCACGAGCGGCTTCACGCCCTACGTGACGAGCGGCAACAACACGGTGATCGCCATTTCGTTGCTGCTGCTGGCGCTCGGCTTTGCGTTCGGGCCGGCCTTCAAGGGCGCGAAGGAACGCAAGCCGGCAAACGGAAAATAAGGCGCGCGCAACGTCCCATTGACGACACAACCGCACCGTCGCCGGCGGCCCGAACCCCGTCCAGGTCTCAAGGCTCCGGCAATCCGGTAAAATTCAACGTTTTAGCACCTGGCCGCCTCCCGGCCCGGGCCACGCAAGGGAAAGGGGCAAGGCCGAGAACCGCTGGAGTGGCCGCCCCGCCGGCGATCGCCCAGGCTCCGGCCGCCACATTCCGCCCCCGAAAGCCCGAAAGACACTGCAGGCACACATGCTCACGTTTCAGCAAATCATCCTGACGCTCCAGTCTTACTGGGACAAGCAGGGCTGCGCACTGCTCCAGCCGATCGACATGGAAGTCGGCGCCGGCACCTCGCACGTCCACACCTTCCTGCGCGCAATCGGCCCCGAGCCGTGGCGCGCGGCCTACGTGCAGCCTTCGCGCCGCCCGAAGGACGGCCGTTACGGCGAGAACCCGAACCGTCTGCAGCACTACTACCAGTACCAGGTGGTGCTCAAGCCCGCGCCGGAGAACATTCTCGACCTGTACCTCGGCTCGCTCGAGGCGCTCGGCTTCGACCTGAAGCAGAACGACGTGCGCTTCGTCGAAGACGACTGGGAAAACCCCACGCTCGGCGCCTGGGGTCTTGGCTGGGAAGTGTGGCTCAACGGCATGGAAGTCACGCAGTTCACCTACTTCCAGCAGGTGGGCGGCATCGACTGCAAGCCGGTGCTCGGCGAAATCACCTACGGTCTCGAGCGTCTCGCCATGTATCTGCAGAAGGTCGAGAACGTCTACGACCTCGTCTGGACCGAGTGGGAAGAGCAAGGCCCGAACGGCCCCGAGATCCGCCGCCTCAGCTACGGCGACGTCTACCACCAGAACGAAGTCGAGCAATCGACGTACAACTTCGAGCACGCGAACGTCGACCTGCTGTTCACGTTCTTCAACGCGTACGAAAGCGAAGCGAAGCGCATGATCGAGCTTCAGCTCGCGCTGCCCGCGTACGAACTCGTGCTCAAGGCCGGCCACACGTTCAACCTGCTCGACGCGCGCGGCGCGATCTCCGTCACGGAACGCGCGGCGTATATCGGCCGCATCCGCGCGCTCTCGCGCGATGTGGCGAAGTCGTACTACGAGTCGCGCGAAAAGCTCGGCTTCCCGATGCTCGGCAACCCCGTGCACGGCGTGCCCGGCCTCACCACCGACGAACAGGACGCCGCGATGCCCGCCTGGGCGCCGCCGCTGAAGGTCGAACGCAAGTTCGACGAGGCATGACCGGATCTCAAGAACAATGACGCAAGCTCATCACGCCACTCTCCTCGTCGAACTGCTGACCGAGGAACTGCCGCCGAAGGCCCTCGCGCGCCTGGGCGACGCGTTCGCCGAAGGCATCGCGCAGCGCCTCGCCGCGCGCGACCTGATCGAAGGCGATCTCTCGTTCGAACGTTACGCCACGCCGCGACGCCTCGCCGTCACGATCAAGAACGTGCGCAGCGTTGCGCCCGAAAAGCAGGTGCGCGAAAAAGTGCTGCCCGTTTCGGTCGCGCTCGACGCCAATGGCCAGCCCACCGCGCCGCTCGCGAAAAAGCTCGCGGCGCTCGGTTTCCCCGACTTTCCGGTTAGCGACCTCGAACGCGCGAGCGACGGCAAGAACGAAGCGTTCTTCCTGCGTTACTCGGCGCCTGGCGCCACGCTCGCCGACGGCCTGCAAGCCGTGCTCGACGAAGCGCTCGGCAAACTGCCGATCCCGAAGGTCATGACCTACCAGCGCCCGGACGGCAGCAACGTGCAGTTCGTGCGCCCGGTGCATCGCCTCACGGTGCTGCACGGCGAGCAGATCGTGCCTGTCACGGCATTCGGCGTCGACGCCGACGACACCACGCGCGGCCACCGTTTCCTCTCCGAAGGCCTGATCGCCATCCAGCACGCCGACGAGTACGCGCACACGCTCCAGCACAAGGGCTTCGTGATCGCGAGCTACGCCGACCGCCGCGAGTCGATCCGCGCGCAGCTCATCGAACAGGCTGGCAGCGACAAGGTCGTGATGCCCGAGTCGCTGCTCGACGAAGTGAATTCGCTCGTCGAATGGCCGGTCGTGTACGCGTGCAAGTTCGAGGACGAATTCCTGCAAGTGCCGCAGGAGTGCCTGATCCTCACGATGCAGACGAACCAGAAGTACTTCGCGCTCACCGACGACCACGGCCGCCTGCGCTCGCGCTTCCTGATCGTCTCGAATATCGCGACGCAAACGCCCGACGAGATCGTCGAAGGCAACGAGCGCGTGGTGCGCCCGCGTCTGGCCGACGCGAAGTTCTTCTTCGAGCAGGACAAGAAGAAGCCGCTGGCCGACCGTGTGCCGCTGCTCGCGAACGTGGTTTATCACAACAAGCTCGGCTCGACGCTGCAACGCGTGGAGCGACTCGAAGCGCTCGCCGGCCAGATCGCCTTGATGTGCAGCGCCAATATCGCGCTCGCGGAACGCGGCGCGCGCCTTGCGAAGGCCGACCTGCTCACCGACATGGTGGGCGAGTTCCCCGAGCTGCAGGGCACGATGGGCACCTACTACGCTCGCCACGACGGCGAGCCAGAAGAAGTCGCGATTGCCTGCTCCGAGCACTACCAGCCGCGCTTCTCCGGCGACGCCCTGCCCGCCACCACGACGGGCACGATCGTCGCGCTTGCGGACAAGCTGGAAACGCTCGTCGGCATTTGGGGCATCGGCCTCGCGCCCACGGGCGAAAAGGACCCGTTCGCGCTGCGCCGTCACGCGCTGGGCGTGCTGCGCATTCTCGTCGAGAAGCAACTGCCGCTCGATCTCGTCGAGCTGCTGCGCGCCACCTACGCGCAATTCGCAGGCATCGAGGCCGTGACGGAATCGACTCAGGCCATCTACGAGTTCTGCATGGACCGCCTGCGCGGCATGCTGCGCGAACGCGGCTTTGCGGCCACCGAAGTGGACGCGGTGCTCGCGCTGAACCCCACGCGCTTCGACGACATCGTCTCCCGTCTGGACGCCGTGCGCGAATTCGCGGCGCTCGCGGAAGCGGCCTCGCTCGCGGCGGCCAACAAGCGCATTTCGAACATCCTCAAGAAGTCCGAGGGTGCCGAAGACGCCGGCGTGCAGATCGCCCTTTTCGTCGAAGCGGCCGAGAAGGCGCTCTACGCGCAGCTCGAACAGGTCGCGCCGCGCGTGGAAACGCAACTCGCCGCACGCGAGTACACGGGCGCGCTGACCGCGCTCGCGGCCCTGCGCGAAACGGTGGACACGTTCTTCAACGACGTGATGGTCAACGCCGAAGACCCGGCGCTGCGTGCGAACCGCCTCGCGCTGCTCAAGGCGCTGCATCGCCAGATGAACAGCGTCGCGGACATCTCGCGGCTCGCCGCTTAAGCTGAACTGAGCGAGACGCCATGCCGAACAGCACCACCAGAAAACTCGTGATCCTCGACCGCGACGGCGTGATCAACGTCGACTCCGACGCGTTCATCAAGTCGCCGGACGAATGGGTCGCGATACCCGGCAGCCTCGAAGCGATTGCGCGCCTGAACCAGGCGGGCTATCGCGTCGCGGTGGCGTCGAACCAGTCGGGCATCGGGCGCGGACTGTTCGACATGGCCGCGCTCAACGCCATGCACGCGAAGATGCACCGCCAGGCGGCAGCCGTGGGCGGGCGCATCGACGCCGTGTTCTTCTGCCCGCACACGGCGCAGGATCATTGCGAGTGCCGCAAGCCGCAGCCGGGCATGCTCAAGATGATCGCCGAACGCTTCGAGATCGAACCCGCCGATACCCCGGTGGTGGGCGACTCGCTGCGCGACCTGCAAGCGGGTGCGACGCTCGGCTTTCGCACGCACCTCGTGCGCTCGGGCAAGGGCGAGAAAACGCTTGCCGCGGGCGGCTTGCCCGAAGGCACGTTGATCCACGACGACCTGCGCGCTTTCGCGCTCGACTTTCTCTCGAATGCCCCTGCGTGAAGGCGCAGGCGGTTCACGCGAACATTAAACCGGCTCGACCGATGCGCTTTCTCCGTTCCCTGCTGCTGTTCATCTACTTCATCGTCTACACGATGCCGTATGCAACGGCGTGCTTTATCGCGTTCCCGTTCATGAACGCGACGCGACGCTACTGGATGGCCGTGGGCTGGTGCCGCTCCACGCTCTTTGTTGCACGCTACCTCAATGGCATTCGCTACCGCATCGAGGGCATGGAGAACCTGCCCAACGGGCCGGCCGTGCTGCTCTCGAAGCACCAGTCCGCATGGGAGACGCTGGCCTTTCCCGCGCTCATGCCGCGGCCGCTGTGTTACGTGTTCAAGCGCGAGCTGATGTTCGTGCCGTTCTTCGGCTGGGCGCTCGGCATGCTGAAGATGGTTCACATCAACCGCAAGGAAGGCAAGAACGCGTTCACTTCGGTGATACGCCAGGGCAAGCTGCGCATGGCCGAAGGCGCATGGGTAATCATGTTCCCCGAAGGCACGCGCATACCGGTGGGCAAGACGGGCAAGTACAAGACCGGCGGACCGCGCTTCGCCATCGAAACGGGCGCGCCCGTGGTGCCGATCGCGCACAATGCGGGCCACGTCTGGCCCCGAAACTCGTTCATTAAATATCCGGGTATAGTCACGGTGTCGATCGGCAAGCCGATCGAGACGACCGGACTCACGCCCGACGAAGTGAACACGCGCGTGGAACAGTGGATCGAAACGGAAATGCGCCGAATCGATCCTGAGGCATATCGCGAAACGGATGGCGCAGCGGCGAAAGCAGCGCGGATTTGAGGCGCCGGTGTTTGAAGCGCTGGCTCGCGTTGCGCGCAGGATTGGCGCGCGAGTGTTGGCGCTCCTTGCCGCACGGTTGAGCGCGCCGCGCAACACTGCGCCAAAAGCCCCACGCAAACGCCCCGCGAAAAACGGCACACGCCCACGCCGCGCACGCCCATCCGCACCAGGCCTGACGATGCAGAAGTCCCCCACGCCGCGCCCAAACGCGGCACTCGACAACCGGCAACTCGACCTGCCGCTCTTTGCTGAAGCGGCACCGCTCGTGGCGCCTGATGCGACCTCCCCCTCCCTCACACCGCAGCCTGCGCCTTCGCCCTCGCCGGAGGCGCCCGGCAAGGCACCGCTTGCACCGGATGGCACGCGGCTGCGCACCGTCGTGCTTGGCGCGCGCACACTGCATTACCGGCTCAAGCGCTCGTCGCGCAAATCGATTGGGTTCGTGATCGACGGGACTGGGCTTAGCATCACTGCGCCCAGGTGGGTCACCATCGCCGATATCGAAGCCGCTATTGCCGAGAAGCAGCGTTGGATCTTCGCGAAGATTGCTGAGTGGCAAACGCGCACGGAGCAGCGCGCGTTGCCGCGCGTGGAATGGCGTGATGGGGCTGAACTGCCGTTTCTTGGCAAACCGATTACGGTAAAGCTTGGGGCTTCTGTGCTTGCCTTTGACGAAGCGACTCGCGTGCTCGCGCTGCCACTGCCGCCGCATGCTGAGGCGCAGCAGATCAAGGACCGCGTGACGGGGTGGCTTCAGGGTGAAGCGACGCGGGTTTTCGGTGAGCGGCTTGAGGTGTATGCCGAGAAACTTGGGGTTTCGTTTCGGTCTTATGCGCTTTCTTCGGCCGCTACAAGGTGGGGAAGCTGTTCAAGCGAAGGGAGGATTCGCTTGAACTGGCGGTTGATTCATTTTCCCCTCTCCGTAGTGGACTATGTGGTTGCGCATGAGCTCGCGCATTTGCGCGAGATGAATCATAGTCCGAGGTTCTGGCAGACCGTGGAGTCGATTTTTCCGGAGTTTCGCGAGGCCAGGAAGCAGTTGAAGCAGCATCCGCCGGAGATGATGCCGGAGGTGTGAGGGGGCAAAGTTAATCGTGGCGATTGCAAATCCGCGCCGGGACGCCGACAGCAATTGAATCAGCCGGGACATCAGCCAAAACAACCGCGTTCGCCCCTATTTTGGCGCCACGTCCGATATGAATCGGCCCCAGCACAGAAGCACCCGCCCCAATCAACACATCGTCTTCGATGAATGGAGCGCCAGCTTTGCCACTCCGTCCACCGATGACGACATTCGGTGAAATTATGACGTTGTCACCGATGACTGCGTGGCGATGCACCACGATACCCAAGCCCTGGTAACCGAATGTCACGTTCCTCCCGACCTTGACTGAAGGCGGAATTGATACTGAGAAAAGAATTCGATTCAAAACCTTGATGATCCACGGCAAAAGCGGAATATGAAGCAGGTAGAAGAACCTTGAAAGTCTATAGAAATAAAGCATACGTTCCCTAAGTCACGTTAATCAAATATCAAAATGCCCGCTCCGCGCGTCGAAAGCGCGCTCGGGTTGCGGCGTCCGCGACCGACCGGACATCGCATTACAGGAATCCCTGATTAATGTGCCTGGCTGCGCGACGTGCGCAGGATGCTCTTGAGTAGCAGGCCGACGAATTGCAGATTCGTAGTCAGGTATCTACGCCACATGCGACCTGGCTCCTGAATGACACGAAAGAGCCATTCGAGACCCCAACGCTGCATCCATACCGGAGCCCTGCGCACTTTCCCCGCGACGACATCGAACGTACCGCCCACTCCCATGACGAAATCCACGCCAAGTTGCGCACGCCAGCGATTGATGAAGTTCTCTTTCTTCGGCGACGTAATCGCGACAAACAAAAGCCGTGCGCCGGACGCGCTGATCTTCTCGACGATCGTGGGCTCGTCGTCCCAGAAGTAGCCGTGGTGATAGCCCGCCACGATCAGACTGGGATGACGCTGGCCAACGCTCTCAGCAGTCGCTTGCACTATCTCGGGCGTAGCGCCAAGTAGAAAGACCGGAAAGCCGCGCTCGGCTGCCATCGCGAGCAGGTCGTCAAAAAGATCGACCCCAGCGACTCGCTCCGGCACGTCTACGCCAAGCAAGCGCGCGGCCCAGACTACGCCCATGCCATCGATATTGATGATGTCGCATGCACAAATCGACGCCGCGAGCGCGCTATCGCGCTGCATATGCACGACCTTTGCTACGTTGACAACGACGTGCTGGGTAAACTGCCTGGCCTCGACCCGGCTTCTGATCAGTTCTACCGTCTCGCGGCCGGTCGCCACGTCCATCGGACAGGAAAACAACTCTATTCTCTTCAAAGCGCATCTCGCACGCGCCGCTTTACGTCGGCGCCGTTAGGACTCAGGCGCAAAAGATCCATACCTGAGTCCATGTCAAGTAATTTACCTCGAACCGCCCCGCGATTTTCTCGGATTTAATTCCTCGATGTGACCACCCATATGCTATGGATTGCGAATTAAACTCGCTTGTCGTTTGAAAATCGACATACGACCAAAAAGCAAAGTTTGCACTTCCGCGTCGGATGGCTCCTTCTCCCACCCGGCTTTATATAGGCCGATCTTCAAATAAGCATGCTGATCGCCGAGATACGCATTGGGCACGTGCTCAGAACGAAAAACCGATTCGCCGTTCTTCCAGAGCTGCGTAAGCGAATGCTGGCCGGAGTCGTCCGGGATATAGCGAAGCGTCCAGTGGACCCACGTTCCTTTGTCGCTATCGGCGCAGCACAGCTTCGCGCCAGCGCTAGTTTTCTGGACCTGCATTCCGCCGCGCGTCGAGATGTAGTAGTTCGTCCCCAGCAAAGTCAGCGCGACCGTCGGCCCATGCCCCCTCACCTTGGCCGACGTAAGAATCTGCGAAATGATCACCATTTGCTTGCCGTCGAACTCGAAATCGCGCGGAATATAGGTGCTCCATCGCACGAGGTAATCGGAACCCTGTGCGAACGTCGCCGGCTCGCGGAACAGCACCTCGGCTCGCGGCACACCATTCGCGACATGCGTATAGTCTTCGCGCCGCGCGATCGTTGCCTCGAGGACCTGGTGCGACGAATCGTCAGGGTCGGGCACGAACTCGATATCTCCAGGATTTGCCTGCGGCGACACTGCGCTGCTCAATCCATCGCGCCAATCCACCTGAGCCATGCGAGTCCAGACCGAATCGTCCGATGGTACCGCCAGTGGATCGGCGGTCGACAGAGCCGGCGCCAGCAGCGCGCACGCGAGCAGCATCACCCGGCGTATGCTGGAAAGCGACAATCTCAACGACACAGATTTCATACGCATCCCAGATCTATTTGATATCCCGTACAGATCAATCACGATTGCAGTTCGCGATAACACAGAACGTATTCATCACACACGCTCTTAACCGAGTAACGCTCGAGTGCGTACCGACGCCCCGCCTCGCCCATCCGCCAGGCCACACCCCTATCACCGCAAACCTGCTCGATTGCATCGGCGAGCTGTGCGGCATTGCGCGAGTCGACCAAATATCCCGTTTCTCCTTCTTTGACGAGATCGAGAAATCCCCCCTTCCTCGTACCGACGACCGCAACGCCGCAAAACATTGCTTCGAGTGTCGCGATGCCGAATGGCTCTCGATAACTGGGCAAGCAGAACGCCTGGGCGTTGCGGTAGAAGTCCATCAGTTCGTCGCCACGCAGCCAGCCGGCAAACGTTATGCAATCCTCTATGTCGAACTGCCCAGCAAGTTCGATCCACCGGTCCGTTTGACCCGTACCAGCAAGCTTTACGTGAACGTGACGTTGTTTCTTCTTGAGGATTGCGACTGCAGCAAACAACTCGGACAACCCCTTCTCTTCGACGAACCGCCCCGAGAACGCGACATACGGCTCGGGAGCACGCGCGCTCATGGCCTTCGCCGGCCCGAGCGACGCGATTCGCTCCGCCTTGAGCGCGCAGTTCCCGATCACGCGAACGCCCCCCCCTCTCCTGAATCGGCTGATGTCCACAGCCATTTCGGTTGATACACCAATCGCGTCACTGGACGACTCGATAAACTCCCGCAAGGCCGCCTTGACCCATCTGTTTCGCTGCTCGACGCAATCGGCAAGATTATTCGAGTGCCAGTGAAAGATCACCTTTCGCCGCAGCATGCGTGTGGCGCGATAGAGCATCAGTTTCCTGAGCGCCGATCCGCGCGCCGAAACATGGAAGTGGATGACGTCAACGCCATTCAACACACGCAGGAAGAATCGTGGCAGATCCAGCACGAAGAAGAGCAGCCTGTCCTTCATTGTCTTGAAGCCGCGCGTTTCGAAGAATTCGAGCCGAACCGCGCTCTTCTCGAACAACGCATTTGCAGTTCGCAATTCGTCGAGCACGGAGGCAACGCCGCCTCGCTGGCCGAATCCCGGACCCACGTGAAGTACGCACATTGCTTTACTCATAACGCTGACACTCGTATTTCATAACCTTATTGCCCGCTCTGATTCGGCCTGCGCTCCTCGTCGGCCCACCGGTGCACGAGAACCGAGATCACTGCGAGATAGGGCGCGACGATCGCAGACGTCAGCACGTGACCCGCAGAACAGGCAATTATCAGTAGCACGACGAAGAAATATTTACCGTAGTGCACGATACGCCCGTTTCCGGGTCGCGCGTACAGCCTGAAGAGATCTCGCAAGTAGAGGCAAAACACCGGGATCCCCATGATCAACGTGAGGTCGGGCCCGTCCATTTCGACAGGGTAACGAACGGTCGGGTAGCCGCCTATCAGCAGAGGCAGGAAGTCACGATTGGTGAGTTCGTCCCACACGTTCGAGAATTTCACGTTGCGGCCAGACATGAGTACCGTGGCGAACTTCTCGCTGCCCGCACGATCGCCTTGGTAGCTGAAGTACTGGATGCTGAGATCGACCGCCTGGTGCACGGACGGCGCGAGGAAATAGACTGCGAGCGCAACTAGCAATATCACCACGACGACGGCGCCGAGCCGGACACTCGCCTTGACGACACCATATCGCGCATAGGAGTACGCCGAGATGACGCTGAAACCGGCAGCCAGCGCGCCCTTCGTACCCAGCAGGAGCGCCGCCATGAATAGCGTCCCGACCAGCACAACGTACCTCGCGCGCCAGCCGTACCGGACGACGTGGAGGTATGCCAGTGCTAAGCCCGAGAGCAGCAACGCCGACGCCTCATTCTGCGCATAGATGATGCCTTTGTAGCCTGCGCGGATCTGTGTGTCGCCCCGATAGCTGCGGAAGATGTCGATCGAGAACACGGCGCCAGCGAGAATCGCGAGTGCATATACCAGCAACGTCACGCGCATCAGGGCTTCGACCTTCTCCAGTTGAGCGTCCCTCAGTTCGGAGAATGCCGCGACATAGACGAAGAGGGAAAAGACCTTCGCAATCGCGATAACTTCCTCGAGGAATTCACCGCTGCTCATTCCGTCGAACGCGAGCGACGCGCAAGACATGATGACGGCCACCAACGCAAGCAGACAGATGCGCCAGTTCGAGAGTCGAGCCCGTCCACTGAGCAACATTGCGGCAATCAGACCAGCAACCATCGCACCTCGCACGAAGAGCGAATAGCGGGCGCCCATATCGCCGCCTACCTGGCCTTTGAGCGCATAAACGGAGAGGAAGTCGGCAAGCGGCGACAGCGCGATACCAACGAAGAGGACGAGCCAGATCATCGCTCTCGCCGAACTGTCCCATGTGCGCGTAGGTGATTCGCGCTCCCAGATTGCCGAGTCACTCATCTCGCACAGTCCTGTTTCTCGCCGGCTCTACCGATCAACTCTGCAACGCGAATCGCGGCCGCGACGCTCCAGCGCGCGACGAGCCGTCCAACGCGAATGGGCTCCAGCAGGCAATCGCGCCACCGCACTCTCGCTGGTGCGAGTTGGCTGCGCTCGCCTTCAAGGTCGCTCGCCATGGATTCGAACGCCTCCCACACCACGTAGGGCCGCAGTTCCTTGATGATCATTCCACCGTCGTCACGATGCCACGGCCAGTCGTCGAGCAGCGCCCGCACTGGCCCTTCCGTATGGGCCAGTGCAAGCATCGCGCCACGCGGGGAAATCCAGTAGCCGACCGCACCCGACGTCCATTGCTTGAAGGGCGTTCCAACGCGCATGCCGTCGATGCGACTGGAGCGTTTGAGCGGCTCGTAGAGGTACTCCCGCGCCGCGCGCGAGCGGCTCAGCTTCGACTGCCCCAGCAGCACGATGTCAGCCAAGCGCGCAAGCGCGTCTTCGCGCCAGGTCAGAACCTTGGAAAAAAACGCGGGATCCAGCAGGGCGTCGTCTTCGAGCACGATCACGCTCCTGCCACTACTCACGACGCGCTGCCAAAGCAGCTGATGACTCAGGAAGCACGCTACCTCGCCCCTAGTCAACGACCACCCGTAACGCGAGCGCGCCGCCGAGTCGTCGTACAGACAGGCGAGTTCGCCGCTCTCGAAGCGCTGCGCATCGATCGCGTCTACAAAGGAAAAATCTACGCCGTGCATCGACATCACTTCCGCGATGCGTTCACGACGCCCCGAGCGCGCGAGCGAAACAATCATGACCGAAAATCCTGCCGCCATTCATGCCCTCAGCAATTGTGTGAAATGTGCCCGCATTCGGCTCGATCTCGCGATTACGAGAACGAACACGGCGAAGATCACCGCCTCGGCGATCAGGAACGCCCACGCGGCACCGCGGGCGCCGAAACGGGGAATCAGCGCGAACGACAATCCAATATTGAGGATGCCCGCGAGCAGCATGACGATCGACCTCAACTTGCTGTGAGCGAACGGCACCAGCACCTGGAGGCCGAGCAGATATGCCAGATTTCCAAACATCGTCGCAAGACACAGCAACGTCAGCACCGGTGCCGCCTCCGCGAAGCCGCGCCCTAGAATTACGCTCGTCACGTAGCCGGAGAGAGCGATGACTGCAAGTACGCCCACGCCCGTGATGGCGAGCGTTGCGGCAGCGCCGAGCGCCGTGAGCTTCGCCGCAGAGCTCGGTCTATCCAGCATCAGCGCCGACACCCGCGGATACAGCACGGTATTGATCTGGGCAGGCACCATGTTTCCCACGGTCTTGATGCGATCGGCGGCCGCATAGAGCCCCACCTGGTAGGGACCGTTGAGCGTTGCGAGTAGCACGGTATTGGTCACCCCAAACAGGCTGACCGAGATCGTCGACAGGAACATGTCGGCACCCTGAACGAGGCGTCGCAGCGCCGAGCGCCATGCTCGCCCCGGCGGACCCAGCAAGCCGAGACTGCGTACCATCAAAAGCGAGAAGAGACCCGTCAGGCAAGGCGCAAACGCCTGGATCGCTGCAGCGATCGCGATGTCGTCAGCTGATTTGACGAACACGAAGATCAGCGGCAGTGTCGCGAAGCGTCCCACCAGCGACACGGCCGCGAACAGCGAGAATCGCTCCAACCCTTGCAGCACCCAGTTGAGCGTGAACACGTTGCTCACGACAGCGATCCACGACATCAGCACGACCGGTAGCGCAGCGGCCGCGTGCCTGTCGAAGCGCATCGCGACGCCCAGCACGAGCAGTGAAACAAGACAAAGCAGCGCCTTCGCGAAAATCGTCGACCAGATGAGATGGTTGATCGCGACCTTGTTGCCGTGGCATTCGACGATCGCGCGTGGCCCACTGAGGTTAAAGCCCCAGTCCGTCCATAGCACACCGTAGACAGCAATGGCTGACGCAAAGCCGAGGATGCCGAAATTCGTCGGCCCAAGAATACGAGTGAGATACGGGAACGTCGCCAACGGTACGAGGTAATTGCCGACCTGCCACGCGACCATCGCAAACAGGTTGCGGCCGAGGCGCGGCGCGCGCGGCATCCGTCTCGCCGCACCCAGGATTCGCATCGAGCTTTCAGCCCTATCCATTTGCAACCCAATTGCGCAGTGAAAGTGCAGCCGCACCGATCACGCCAAAACCCCACGCGTATCAATCACGACCTTCGCCTGCAAGCGAATCGGATCGACCTGCTTGAACTGCGCGTGATCGACAAGAATCACGATTACGTCCGCCTCGGCCATTGCGGTACGCAGATCACAAAGCCCAATACGCCCATCAAGCTCATCCGGAAGCTTGCGAATATTTGGCTCCACCGCAACAACCTGGCCAGGGAAACGGTCGGCCAGTTCTTTGGCGATTTCTACCGCCGGGCTTTCGCGCAAGTCATCGATATTGGCCTTGAACGCAAGACCAAGGCACGCGATAAGCGGCTCCCTGAAGCGCTTCGCAGCGCGCTCCACACGCTCGATAACCCAATGGGGCTTGTCGTCATTCACCGTGCGCGCGGCACGAATGAGTCGCGCCTGCTCAGGCGCTGAATCGACGATGAACCAGGGATCCACGGCGATGCAATGCCCACCCACTCCCGGCCCCGGCTGGAGAATATTCACGCGCGGATGCCGGTTAGCCAGCTTGATGAGCTCCCACACATTGATGTCCAGTCGGTCACAGATCAGCGAAAGCTCATTCGCGAACGCGATATTCACATCGCGGAACGAGTTCTCGGTGAGCTTGCACATCTCGGCGGTTCGAGCGTCGGTAATGATGCAATCGCCACGCACGAACACCTGGTAGAGTTCGCGCGCCGCGTCACTGCAACGCGCTGTCATGCCACCAATCACCCGATCGTTCTCGACGAGTTCTCGAATCACGTGTCCGGGAAGCACACGCTCAGGGCAGTGTGCAACGCGAACATCGGACGCGTCTCCCATTTGCTGTGGAAAGGTCAGGTCTGGCCGCAACTCAGCCATCCATTCGGACATTTTCCCGGTCGCCCCAACCGGCGAGGTCGACTCAAGCACCACGAGGTCGCCCTTCTTCAACACCGGCGCAACGGCGCGACTCGCTGCTTCGATATACGACAAGTCGGGCTTGTGCCCTTCCGAAAACGGAGTGGGAACGGCGATAAGAAATGCGTCCGCCGGTTCCGGGCTCGTCGTCGCGCGCAGGTACCCCTGCGATACCGCTGCGTGGACCAGCATGTCCAGTTCCGGCTCGACGATATGGATAGCGCCTCGGTTGATGGTATCGACTGCGTGCTGGTTGACATCAACGCCAATCACTTTCTTGCGGCGCGCGGCGAATGCCGCTGCCGTAGGGAGTCCGATATAACCCAGTCCAACAACCGAGATAGTTTCGAAGTTCATAGTAGCCAAGCCTTTATTCTCGATATCCTCATGCCGCGCGAGCCGCGGTGCCCCACCAGCCGTTCAGCGCGCTTGCAATGCGGTCGCACGCTTGCCCGTCGCCGTAGGGGTTTTCGCCGCGGCTCATCGCTGCATATGCAGCGTCGTCGTCAAGCAAATGCGTCACGCCCTGCACAATCGCGTCAACGTCTGTGCCGACGAGCCGCACTACTCCTGCCTCGATGGCTTCTTGCCGCTCGGTCGTTTCCCGCATCACGAGCACAGGCTTGCGCAGCGAGGGGGCCTCTTCCTGAATTCCGCCCGAATCCGTCAAGATCAAATGAGCGCGGTCCATGAGGCTAACGAAGGGGAGATAGTCGAGCGGCTCAATCAAATGCACGTTTCCGATTGCGGTCAGAAGGCGATTGACCGGTTCACGCACACTTGGATTCAGATGCACCGGATAGACGATGTACACGTCCGGCCGGGCACGCGCGATGTGCGCGAGCGCGGTGCAGATGCGCTCGAATCCATCGCCGAAGCTCTCTCGTCTGTGGCCTGTCACCAGAATCAGCCGGCGTGAGGGGTCGAGTTGCGGCAGCACACTTTGCGCTTGCTCACGCAGTTCTGTGTCCGTCGCGAAGCGGCCCCTTACGTGCAGCAGCGCGTCGATGACCGTATTGCCCGTGACGACAATTGAATGCGGCGGTACGCCCTCACGCAGCAGGTTCTCCCGCGCCGTTGCGGTGGGCGCGAAGTGGAGCGACGCGAGCGCGCCGGTCAGTTTGCGGTTCGCCTCTTCCGGCCATGGTGAGAGCAGGTTCCCGGTCCGCAAACCGGCTTCGACGTGCGCGACCGGCGTGCGGCTGTAGAACGAGGCTAGCGTGGCCGCCATCGTCGTGGTCGTATCGCCGTGTACGAGCACCAGATCAGGTTTGTCCCGCGCAAGCACATCACGCATGCCAGTCAAAATGGACGTTGTTACGTCGTAGAGGTCCTGACCTCGCTTCATGATGTTCAAGTCGAAATCAGGCTGGATCGCGAACAGTTTGAGCACCTGATCGAGCATCTCTCGATGCTGCCCAGTCACGCACACCCGGCATCGAATTCCCTGTTCCTTTTGAAGACGCGTGACAAGCGGGGCCATCTTGATTGCTTCTGGCCTCGTTCCAAAGGTTAGTAGTACATTTTTTTTCATTTACACCGCTCTGTGCAAAATGTGCCCTGCAGGGATCTCATACGGCCTCAGTCTGACCTCTTGCTGTAGTTCGAATAAGCTCCGTAGGACGCGCCACGTTCCGGCACATCGGTCAACAGCAAACCATCCACATCGACTCCCGCACTCGCGAGTTGGCGCGTGCATTCACGCAGTTCCGCGGCGGAATGGCGACCGTGCCGCACGACCATCAAAGTCGCACCCGCATGCTTACCTATCAGCACCGCGTCGGTAACCGCGAGGACCGGCGGCGAATCGATGATGACCATGTCGTAAGACGACGCCAACGCATTCAGCATTTCTCCGAGCCGATCCCGAACGAGGAGCTCCGCCGGACGGTCGGGTATTGCGCCCGACATGATCACGTCAAGGTTCGGCAGCGCTTCGCGATGAATGACTTCTTTAGGTTCACGACCAATCAGGAGATCGGAGAACCCGGGCTTGCGATTGATAGAGAAGTACGAGTGAATGTCACCGCGACGCATGTCGGCATCGATGAGCAGAATCCGTTTGCCAGTTGCCGCCAGCACCGTGGCAAGATTCACGGAAACAAACGATTTGCCGACACCCGGACGCGGCCCTGTAAGCATCACGATATTGTTCTCCGGCTTGAGCACGCCGAACTGCATAGCGGTACGCAGACTGCGCAGGCCTTCCACCGCCACGTCATCCGGATAGACGGCTGCAAGGACGGCAGGCCGCGTCGGATGACGGCGAACGGACTCCCGAAGTGTCAGCTCCTTCTCGCTGTGCGAGATGATCGCGTGCACTGGAATATCGACCGCGTGCTCGATTTCCGAAGGTGTTTCGAGCCCACCGTTGAACATGCGGCGTGCAAGTGCAATCCCGCACCCGAGCAACAGGCCAAGGACCAGGGCAAGCGGCAAGACCAGTAGTTTCAACGGACGAACCGGTTCTTCAGGCACAACTGCGTAGTCGACGGTCCGTACGTTACCGAGCTGCCCCGCCTTCAGCACGCGCAGTTGCTGCGTGCTGTCGAGCAGCTTCATGTAAAGATCAGTGTTGACCTTCACATCACGCATAAGCCGCAACGCCTGCTGCTGCGTGTCGGGCAACGCGGTCACTTGCTTCTCGTATTGCGTCTGCTGATGCTCGAGTTCGGCAATCCGCGCATCCACAGCCGCGACCGCGGGATGCGATGAGGTATATCGCTGGACGAGATCGGCGCGCTGCTGCTGAAGCTCAGTCAAACGCGTTTGCGTGTCGACGACCGTTTGCAGGAGAAGCTTGCCCTGCGCATCGAGATCGATTGCGCCGGACTTCGCCCGAAATGCGTTATAGCGTGCTTCCGACTGGTCGAGGTCAGCGCGAAGTTGCGGCAACTGCTCGCCGAGGAAGCCGAGCATTTGCTGAGCCTGCGCAGACTTTCGATCGACGTTGCGCTGCACGTAGAGGCTGGCGATCGTGTTGACGATTGCCGTTATACGCTGCGGATCGACTCCGTTCAGCTTCACACCAATGATCCCCGACTGCTTCGTCTTCTCTGCAATATCAAGCTTCTTTTGGAGCTCGGCGACGGTCAGTTGAGTCGACAATCGCTTCAAATCGAAGCGCACGCCAGGGTGTGCGAGTAGCGACGTCACCTTTAACGTGACCGGGCCGTATTGGGTTTCTCCGCGTGCAACGGTCCCCACGCGCCCTTGGGTCACGACGTCGCCAGCGGGATCCTCAAGTTCAAACCGCTCGGCGTCGAGCGCCGTCAATTTGAACTTCTTTTGATATAGCTCCCGTGGTACATCGAACTGTGCGACGCTGATGCGCTCACCGCCCCAGGCGTACTTGCTCATCCCGAGCACCGGTGGCAACAGTCCGTCGCTGTTCCGCAAGCGACTACGCGCAATGGGAGCACCAATGAGCGGGAAATAGTGGGGCCGAACGTCGATATCCACATGGAGGCGGTCAACCGTCTCCCCAACCACCATGCGCGACCGGATCAACTCAATCTCGGCGTCAGCCGTCGCCTTCGACTGGAAGAGCGAAGCCAGGTCGCCAAGCTTGTCGTTGATCGATCCCACACCGGAGTCGTCATCCACCTGAATCACGGCGTCGGCGCGATACACGGGCGTGCCGAGAAACGCATAGAACGCCCCCAGGACGAACACGGCCGCCGTGACAATACCAATCAGGGTGACGTTCTCCCGAAGAACGGCGAAGAGCTCGGAGAGATCAATTTCATCGTCGTCCGCTGTATTGGCCGACGAGTTTTTCTTAAGAAGAGTCATGATTCAATGAACCTGCTGTCCTGCGAGGACGCCACGCCAGTGCGCGACGCCATGTTCGATCTGCGCGACCGCCAGGTCGAACGCTGCACGATGCCGGCGATAAGGGTCGACAACGTCAAGACCTTCCGTTTCGATCAATCGAAACACCTTGCCGCGCGTGAATGGCCAGGCGCGCTCGATCTGCTCCCGCTGCACCTTCGTCATGGTGAGAATCAAGTCGGCATGGCGGACGCGCGCATCGGTGAGCTGTGTCGCCACATGATTCTCGAGCACCACGCCACGATCGCGCGCCAGCTCGACGATGAGCGAGTCCGCCCCCTCGCCAACTAACGCATGCGTACCCGCCGAACTAAATCCGATAGCAGGCAGCGAACGCGCGAGCATCGCGCACGCCAACGGACTGCGGCAGATGTTGCCTTCGCAAACAACCAGAACGCTCTCGATCATTTCGCCACCAAACCAGCGGTCAAGCCCGCGTTGATCGCGGGAATCAACAACGTCAGGACGCGATTGAAGCGAACGAGGCCATTGCCATCCACATACACGACGTCTTTCGGCTGAAGATCGAATTCCTTGGCAACCAGCATGGCCACTGGCGAACGACCATCCAGATGGAAGACCTCAGGTTTGCCGTTCAACGCGCCACGAATCACAAACATTTGCGCCGCGTCGGCGGTGGACGAGTTCACACTGCCAGCCTGAGCGATGGCATCGGCTAGCGTGATGCGACCGGTGCGACGCGGAATGGCCGAGATCGGCTTGTTGACTTCGCCCATCACGTAGACGTCGTTCTCGTCGCGAGCGACGACGCGCAGCATGTCGCCCGGCTTGAGATACAGGCGCGACGGACTGAGGCCGCTCGCGACCATTTGCGTAAGATTGATGCGGTGAGATTTGCCTTCACGCACGAGCACGAGGTCGCTTTGATCGGCGGTGTCCGAGAAGCCACCAGAGCGCGCGACCGCTTCGTACAGCGACATCGGGACGTCGTTCACCGCGACCACGCCAGGGCTGCGCACCTCGCCGTCCACATAGACTTCGTGGGCGCGGTAGGAAGCCATCCGCACCGTGACTTGCGGCTTGATGAAATAGCGGCCGAGCGCAGCGGTCAGGCGTCGCTGCACGTCCTCCGCGCGAAGTCCTGCGACGCGCGTCGTGCCCGCGTAGGGAAACGTGAGGTCACCCGACTGATCGACAACGAAGCCGGCGTTGGGATCACCGGGACGCGTGGATCCCTGCCATTGCGCGCTCCCAAGCGCCGCGGCAAGTTCGGGGTGGTCCCACACGACGATCTGCAACACGTCGCCAGCGCCGATCGTGTAGGGCTGAGGAACCGCCGAAAGCAAATCGATCTGCTGTTGCTGCCACTTCAGTCGCGCTTCCTGGAAGCGTTTCACGGTATCGACATTGAGTTCCGTGATGGGCACTTCGGGCGTGGCGGAGCTAGCATTGACCACTTGTGCCCCCGAACTACCGGCCGCAGTTCCCTCAGCGGAGGTCGTCTCAGCATCTGCGTCAGTGACGTCGTTCGGCGCGGCCTGCGTCGTTCCCCGCGAAACCGACATGCGCATGCCCGGCGCTACGGCACACGCGCCTAGTGCAATGCAAAGGGCGAATGCGATGCCGCCACTCGCAAGCCGGGCGGCGGTGTCGTGCCACTGCCTGCGAGCGCCGCGACCTGAGGATTGATTGATTCGTTTCAGCACGTCTACATTCCGGCTATTCAATACGCGTTGCGATGTACCAGTCCCTTGAAGATCGTTGCGACGACGATGCGCATGTCGAACCAGAAGGACCAGTTGCTGAGGTAATAGAGATCGTGTTCGACGCGGCCCCGCATTTTGTCGACCGAATCCGTTTCGCCGCGAAAGCCGTTCACCTGCGCCCAGCCGGTAATTCCCGGCTTGATGCGATAGCGGTGGACATAGTCGTCCACGATGTTTTGATAGAGCGCATCATGTTCGATGGCATGCGGGCGCGGCCCGACTACCGACATTTCGCCTCGCAGGACGTTGAGGAATTGCGGTAGCTCGTCAAGACTCGTGCGGCGCAGGAAAGCACCAACGCGCGTAATGCGGGGATCGTTACGGGTCGCCTGCTTGACGACGCCGTGCACCGTTTCATGCGCTCGCATGCTGCGGAACTTGTATATGTTGAAGACCTTGCCGTTTGCCCCCTTACGGCGCTGCGTGAAGAGCACCGGCCCCGGCGATGAGAGTTTCACGGCGAGCGCGACTGCCAGGAGCGCCGGAGAAAGCCCGATGACAGCCAGCAACGCAAACACGCGGTCGAAAATGTCCTTCGAGACGAGGGCGTCCGACGAAAGCGGCGAGCCCACGAGGTTGATCGCCGACGTACCATCGAGGTTGACCATTTCGCCTTCGAAAAGCGCCAGGCCACTGACATCGGGAACGAACCGGATGTTCACGAGGTCGTTGCGAAACAGGTCGATGAATTCGCGAATCGTGTTCTCTTCCGAGAGCGGCAACGCAAGCCAGACTTCCGCGACGTGATAACGGCGCACGAATTCGGCAAACCCTGCCCGGTCACGAAACGCCGGTACGACGCCCGGCGCTGTGGAATTTTCAGGGCCGGTGTCGAAGATGGTCGACGCGGCGTAGATTGAGTTTGGCGTTGTTTCGACCTTGCGCAGCAGGTGGCGGCAATGCGCACCGCTGCCTACGATTGCGACGGGGCGTGTGCGTGCGCCCTGCTCCTCGCGGCGCAGACAAAGGCTGCGTTCGACGATCCTGCAAATTACGAGGCCCAGACCGGAGAGACACATCCATCGCGCGAACCATTCGCCCGCCGGACGATAGGGATCGAGCAGAATGATTGCGACCAGCAATGCGACAGCGAGCGCGAGCACCAAAGCGACTACCGGCGCGCAAACGCAGCACCAGAAGATGTGGCTACGAATGGTCCGATACAGGCCAAAGAGCGGGAAGAGGAAGACCGCCGCCAGGAGCGCGAACGCGACAAGTGCGTTGTCATAGCCGGGCTGGGCCGCCGTCGTCTCTAACCGCAAGGCAAAGTACGCGCACACTACGATCACAACAATGTCCAGCAAACGCATTAACGGGCTGGAGCGGCGCCTTGATGTAATGCGGTTTCCTTGAGTTGGCAGATGCATTAGGTTATCCACGAATGGATTGATAGCCGCGTCCCTGTAGACGTGGTTCGTCGCCGCTGGCGCACGCCAATTGCCTCCGGTTACTGCAGATTTATTCTTGAAATAGCCAGCCACGTCGTGGATCCGCCAACAATAAGAGACGATTTACGCGAAGATTGGATGCTTGCCTGCACGCTGCACTCGTTCAATGAGTTCGATGTCGCTCGCGCGGATACGCACACCCTCTATGTGCCGACCTGAAGGTGGATACCTCATGCGTCAACTTTCGCGTGGGGGCGTCTTGCCGAATCCGTTTCCTGTCTGAAGACAGCGGAGAAAGTTTCGTCCGCTGATACTTTTTCGTATATAGGAAGAGTCCGAAATGGACTCGTAATAGATGGCACCCAGACTACCCCAGATATCTCGAATTCACTGAAAGCAGGCACCTTAACAAGCTATTTCCCGTTCCGCGATATCTCATAATTTGCAGTACAAACTATTTGTTTCAGAGCATTACGGACTTGCGACGACGCGTGAAATCGATCATCGATGGAAATGATTTACGCAATCGAAAAATAGCCGCACCAATATCCAGAACGAGATACAGATAGCGGAATATTTAAATTCCCACAAATCGCCCAGTATTTTCTTTTTAATTTTCGGACGTTTGTTAATTCGACTTAAAGCTCAATGAACTTCAAGAGGTGGCATCAGAATCCTCTGGCACCACCCCAGGAACAACCTTACTTCTTCTGAATGAACTCGATCTTGTACCCATCCGGATCGGTCACGAACGCGATCACTGTCGTCCCATGCTTCATCGGACCAGCTTCACGCACCACCGTCCCGCCCTGCTCCTTGATCTTCGCGCAAGCGGCATAGGCGTCCTCGACCTCAACCGCCAGATGCCCAAACCCCGCGCCAAGATCATAAGAAGCCGTATCCCAGTTATGCGTGAGCTCGATCACGGTGCCGTCGCGCTCGTCCGTGTACCCGACGAAGGCCAGCGTGAACTTGCCATCGGGGTAGTCCTCGCGGCGCAGCAGTTTCATTCCGAGCAATTCGGTATAGAACTTGATCGAGCGATCGAGGTCGCCGACCCGGATCATCGTGTGCAGCAGGCGCATTGTGTACTCCGTTTTGCCGTCGTCAAAAAACGGACTGTACCAAAAACCCGCCAGCCCTGCCGGCGCCGGCAAGATGCGCCGATTTGATCTAGCATGGACGCCATCCCGAAATTGCCGCGGCAATTTCGCCAGCTAAGCGTAAGCAAAGCGCGTAAGCAATGAACGCAAGCAACGAGGAGTAGACATGCGAATTCTGGTAGTCGGTGCGGGTGCGACGGGCGGCTATTTCGGCGGCCGGCTCGCCGCCGCGGACCGTGACGTGACGTTTCTGGTGCGCGAGGCGCGCGCCGCGCAACTGCAGGCAGACGGTCTCGTGATCCGCAGTCCGGCGGGCGATCTCACGCTGCGCGACGTCAAAACGGTCACGCGCGAATCGCTCGAGTCGCAAGGCGACCGGCCGTTCGATCTCGTGCTGCTCAGTTGCAAGGCCTACGACCTCGACAACGCCATCGATTCGTTCGCCGCAGCTGTCGGCCCAAACACGTTGATCCTGCCGTTGCTCAACGGCATGCGCCATCTGGAAATCCTGCAGGCGCGCTTCGGCACGCAGGCGGTGCTGGGCGGCGTCTGCCTGATCGCGTCCACGCTCAATGCGAAGCGCGAGATCGTGCATCTGAACGACGTGCAGGCGATCACGTTCGGCGAACTCGGCGGTGGCGTCTCGGCGCGCGCGCAAGCCGTGGCGGATCAGTTCGGCAATGCCGGCTTCCACGTGAAGGCAAGCGATCACATCCTTCAGGAGATGTGGGAGAAGTGGGTGTTTCTCGCGTCGCTCGCGGGCAGCACATGTCTTTTCCGCGCGCCCATCGGCGTGATTCTCGCCACGCCCGACGGCGCCGCAGTCATCGAGCGTCTGTTCGCCGAATGCCGTGCGATCGCCGCCGAACACGGTCACGCCGTGCGCGACAGTTTCCTCGAACGTTCGCGAGGGATGCTGTTCGCCAAGGGTTCGTCGCTCACCGCCTCGATGTTGCGCGACGTGCAGAACGGTTCGCGCATCGAGGCCGATCACGTGCTCGGCGATCTGATCAAGCGCGGTGGCGCGGCGCAGCACGCATCGAACGAGCTTTCGGTGCTGCGCGTCGTCTACAGCCAGCTCAAGGCCTACGAGGCGCAGCGCGGCGAGGGGGCCTGAGCGGCGGCTAACAACGCACCGGCAAGGCGGCGCGCCACACGCATATCAAGCGCCGCCTGCTCCTTCCAGCGCCTGCGCAAGGCCCACATATTCCTCGACGGGCACTTCCTCGGCGCGGCGCGCCAGATCGAAGCCAAGCGCGTCGAAGTCGAGGCGCTCGCGGTAATCGCTGAGCGTATTGCGCAGCATCTTGCGGCGCTGCGAGAAGGCGGCCGTCACGAGTTCGCCGAGCAAGGCGTCGTTCACCTTCGGCAGTTCGTGCGGTGCGTAGGGAATCATGCGCACGATCGCCGAGTCCACCTTGGGTGGCGGCTGGAACGATTCGGGCGGCACGTCGAGCATCTTGTCCATCACATAGCGATACTGAAGCATCACCGTGAGGCGGCTAAAGTCCTTGCTGCCCGGCTCCGCCACCATGCGTTCGACCACTTCGTTCTGCAGCATGAAGTGCTGGTCGATCACACGGTCGGCGAACGTGGCGAGATGAAACAGCAGCGGGCTTGAAATGTTGTACGGCAGGTTGCCGACAATGCGCAGCGTGGGCTTTTCGCCGGGCGCCGCAAGCGAGCCGAAGTCGAACTTGAGAGCGTCGCCCGCATGGAGTTCGAGCAGCGGGCCGAACTTCTTCGTGAGACGCGCGATCAGGTCGCGGTCCAGTTCGACCGCATGCAGCGGCGATTCGGGTGTGGCGAGGCGCTCGATGAGCGGCTCGGTGAGCGCGCCGAGACCCGGCCCGATCTCGACCATGCGCTCGCCGCGCTGCGGGCGGATGACGTCGACGATCGAGTCGATCACGCCCGTGTCGACGAGGAAGTTCTGGCCGAAGCGCTTGCGCGCGAAGTGGCCCTGGTGCTGTCTGCTGCTATTGGACATCTTCTCTGGAATCAATCAGATAGCGCGCCGGTGGCGCGCCATCGAAACGGCGGTGTCGAGGGCGGCGATCAGGCTGCCTGCGTCCGCGCGGCCTGTGCCGGCGAGATCGAGCGCGGTGCCATGATCGACCGAGGTGCGCACGATCGGCAAGCCGAGCGTGATGTTGATGCCTTCGCCGAACGTCGCGTATTTCAGGACCGGCAGGCCCTGGTCGTGGAACATCGCCAGCACGCAGTCCGCGTCCTTGAGGTAGCGTGGCTGGAACAGCGTGTCGGCGGGATACGGGCCGCGCGCGTCGATGCCTTGCGCGGCGGCGGCGGCCAGCGCCGGCGAAATCGTGTCGATCTCCTCGCGCCCCAGGTAGCCATTCTCACCCGCATGCGGGTTGAGGCCGGTCACGAGGATGCGCGGAAGCGGCACGCCGAAATGATGGCGCAGGTCATGGTCGATGATGCGCAGAGTCTCGACCAGGCTCTCCACCGTGAGCGCCGCGGAGACGTCCTTGAGCGGCAAATGCGTCGTGGCGAGCGCCACGCGCAACGGGCGCGCGCCGGTGCCTGCCAGCATCATGACCACGCGCGGCGTGTGCGTACGCTCGGCGAGGTATTCGGTGTGGCCAGTGAAGGGCACGCCGGCGTCGTTGATGGTGCTCTTTTGCAGCGGCGCGGTGACGATCGCGTCGAATTCGCCCGCCAGCGCGCCGTCGATGGCGCGGTCGAGCAGCGCCAGCACATAGCGGCCGTTCGTAGCGTCGAGCTTGCCGGGCTTCGCAGGCGTGGCCAGTGCCACATGCTCGACCTGCACGGGCTGGTTGGCCAGCACGGCACTCCAGTCGACGCTCGCGGCCGTCGCACGCGCCTCGAGCAGCGCGCTGTCGCCGAGCACGACGAACTGCGCGTCGGGCCAGTGCGCCGAGGCGCCCGCCAGCGCGGCGGCGGTCAACTCGGGGCCGACGCCGGCCGGCTCGCCGGTGGTGATGGCGATACGGATCGGCCCCGCCCTCCGCGGAGCCGGCGACGACGATGCGGAGGCGTTCATGGCTCGAATCCCTGGCTGACTGCTTAGTTGTGCGGCGGCGTCATGCCCGCGATCTTGTAATTGACGTAGGCGCTGTCACGCAGTTGGCGCAGCCAGTCGGCGTAGGCCTGCTCGGCCTTGCGCTGGCCGATGGCCTGGCGCGCGAGCTCCATTTGCTGCGCGATCGAGCCTTCTGCGTCGCGGCGGCCCAGCACCTGGATCAGGTGGTAGCCGTACTCGGTGCGTACCGGCTCGCTCAACTGACCGTCCTGCAGCGTGTTCATGGCGCGCTCGAATTCAGGCACGGTTTCCCCCGGGCTGATCCAGCCGAGGTCGCCGCCCTGCGAAGCCGAGCCGTCCTGCGAATAGGTGCGCGCGAACTTGGCGAAGTCGCCGCCCGCCCCGATTTCCTGGCGAATTTCGAGCAGCTTCTGGCGTGCCTGCGGCTCGGACATGCCGTCGCCCACGCGCAGCAGGATGTGGCGCACGTGCGTTTGCACGAGCTTGGGCGCGTCGGCGGCGGTGCCCTGGCCCTGGCGGCGTTCGACGAGGCGCACGATCTCGAAGCCGTCGTTGGTGCGGATCACCGTGGGATTCACCTCGCCCGGACGCAGCGTGGAAGCGGCGGTCACGAACTCGGGCGGCAGCTTCGACTGCGCCAGGAAGCCCATGTCGCCGCCCTTGCTTGCGTCGCTCGCCTGCGAGTTCGACTTCGCGAGGCTCTCGAACTTGCTGCCCGACTGCGCTTCCTTGAGCAGCGCGTTGGCCTTCGCCTGCGCAGCTTCGATGTCGGTTTCCGAGGCGTTCAGCGGCGCCTTGATGAAGATGTGCTGGAAGTGCAGGTCGCTCGACTGCCCTGCGTTCGGTCCGCGCTGGCTCGCGATGTAGTTCGCGACTTCGGCGTCGGACACCGTGACCTTGCTGTCCACTTCCTTCTCGCGCAGCTTCGAGAGCGTGAGTTCGGTGCGCGCGTCGCGCATGAACGTGGTCCAGGGCACGCCCGCTGCCTCGATGCGCGCGCGATAGGTGGCGAGATCCATGCCGTTGGCCTGGGCGAGACGCTCGACCGTGCGCTGCACGGCGGCGTCGTCGACGGTGATGCCGTCTTCCTTGGCCTTCTGGAGCTGAATGCGCTCGAGCACCATCTGGTTGAGCACCTGCGCGCGCAACTGCTCCTCGGGCGGAACCGGTGCGTTTTGCTGCTGCAGCCGGTGAGCAATCATTTCGGCGCGGCTGTCGAGCTCGCGCTGCGTGATCACGCCGTCATTGACGACTGCGGCGATCGTGTCGACCGTCTGGCCATTGCCAGCCGGGAGACCTTGAGCTTGCGCCGGCGCGGCCGGCAACACGCCTGCGACGGCGAAGAGACTCGCAGCGTACGCTGCCAGGCGAAGCTTTTTCATGATTCCCACAGATACTCCAATGTTGGCGGGCACGCTTCGCCCGTCTCTATGCAACCGACACCGCGTTGCCCCGAGGCGCATTGCGCTCCGGATCACGCGTTATTGATAATCAGTGAAGCGCGAATCCGGCGGCGACTGAGCCGGCAGCTGCGTATACCCCGGCACTGCGGTCCTGAACGCCGCCACCAGCCCGTTGTCGACGTTCGACAGTCCCTTGAGCGTAAGCTGCGCGAGAAACCGCGTTGACGAATTCGGCGTGCCCGACGTATTGAGCCCGTTCGCGTAACGCTGCAGGCCGACCCCGAGCACCCAGCAGTCGGCGTCGTACTGCATGCCGACCAGGCCGTCGACGATCCGATGACCGTTCAGATCGTAGTTGAAGCGGCCCACGGCGTACACCCGGTGCGAGAACGGCCATTGAGCCGAGATCAGAACCTGGTTGATCGGCTGGAAGTCGAGCGTGGTGTTCGCGCGCGTGTAGCGGTAGGCCACGTTCAGCACGCGGCTCGTTCCCGGGCTGTACCCGAAGCCGATGCTCGCCTTCGTGAGCTGGTTGTTGTCGGCATTATATTGGAACGCCGTTTCCGAAGCGAAACCGGCCCCGATTTTCAGGGCGGCGCCCGCAATCAGGTCCGAATGCGTCGCCTGGCTCGTGCTTTCGCCCGAGTTCAGCGTGACGCGCTGGTCCTGGAAGTAATACTGCTGCGCGATCACGAAGCGCGCGCGCTCGTCGCCCGAAGCCGGGTCGATGAAGCGCGTGGTGAGCGCGGCCGTAATGCGGTTCGCGTCGGCGATGCGGTCGTTACCGACGAAGGTGTTCGGCGTAAAGATTTCCGCGAGGCCGAAGTCCGACTCGGCGGTGTCGAAAAGGGGCGCGAACTGCTGGTTGTGATACGGCGTGTACACGTAGTACAGGCGCGGCTCCAGCGTCTGGATGTAATCCTGGCCGAACAGGTGGACCGAGCGGTCGAACACGAGGCCTGTGTCGAAGCTGAAGGTCGGGATCGATTCGGTGAAGCTCTTCGGCGTGCCGACAGGCGAACCGAAGGTCGAGGTCGGCGAACCGATGTTGCTCAGGTTGTACGACGCAAAGTGCCACTGCACCTTCGGCGTGACAAAGTAACCCGGCCCCATCAACGAATACGACAGGTACGGATTGAAGACGACGCGGTCGCCTTCGGTCGCATCGGCTTCATTCAGGCGGAAGCGCGAATAGTCGGCTTCCATGCCGTAGTCGAAGCCGCCTACGTTGTACTTCGCGTACTTCACGTTCAACTGCGGCTCGCGGCCATACGGCGGCGTCGACGATTCGACCGCCTGCCAGTGCTGGTAGCGCCCGAGCACGGACCACGGTCCGTTGTTGTACGTGAGGCCGGCTTCCTGCTGGTACAGCGTCTGTGTGCCGTTCAGGAACTGGTTGGCCGGCGACGACAGGTCCGACGGATAGGTGTTGTCCGAGACCTTGTTGTAATAGACGTAGCCGCCGAACCCGTTGCCGAAGTTCTGGTTGTGCTGGATGAACAGCGCATAGCGGTTCGTCTTCGTGATCGCGTCGTCCGGCAGGAACGTCCCGGTGATCGATCCCGAGTAATTCGTCGAGAGATACCGGTAGTTGCCCTGCAGGAACACGCCGCGCTTCGAGATGATCTCGGGCGTGAACGTGAAGTCGCGGTTCGGCGCGATGTTGAAGTAATACGGCAGCGAGATTTCGTAGCCGTTCGTCGAGCTGACCGAGAACGTCGGCGGCAACAGGCCGCTGCGCCGGTCGCCCGAAAGCGGGAACGACAGCCACGGGCTCGCGAAGATCGGCACATCCTGGAAGAACAGCACGGCGTTGTGCGCGACGCCTTCGTCGCTGCCGGTGTCGAAATCGAACTCGCTGCCCTTGATGTACCACGCCGGATTGGTCGAGCAGTGGCACGCGGTGTAGGTGCCGGTGGTGAGCACCGAGCGCTCGCTGTCCAGCAGGTCGGCGCGCGCGGCGCTGCCCGAGCCGCCCGTGAGCGTGAAGTGGTACTTCGGCGCGGGCATGAAGCCCTCGTTCGCCTCGACCTTCAAATGCGCCTCGGGCCCCGTGAACGTCGTGCCGTTCTGCACGACCACGACATTGCCGTAGGCATTGGCCATGTCGGTGTCCTGGTCGTAGTGCAGGGCGTCGCCCTTCACCACGTTCGTACCCTGGCGCAGTTCTGCCGCGCCTCTCACCGCGAGGTCGGTGTCGACCGTGCCGGTCGTCGAATCGCCGAGCACGAAGGTTCCCGGGTGCTGGCCCGACGCGTTGGGGTGATCCTCGAGCTGCGGCGCGATGCGCAGGCTCCACGGGCCGTCCAGCTGTTCGGGTTGCGCGGCTGCGCCCGCGAGCTGGGCGTGCGCGAGCGCGGGCACCAGACCCGGTACGGCCAGGAGTGCCGCGATGAGCCGCCGCTTGCCCGGCACGCCGTCGTCACTAGGGGAGATCGTCTGGAAAAACTGTCTGGGCGGCATGTATGGTTTTGGCGAATCGGCCCGGCCGCCTGCCCTCTCCATGATGGTGGCCCGCCTGGGCACCCGCCTCCCGATGAACCGGATCGAGGCCGGGCTGCAAACAATTAATTACAATTCATCGAACCCTGGAGCGACGATGAATGCGGCGAGCGAACCGTCATGCGGGCTTTGGCGCGAGTCGCGTCAAAAAAGTCGTGGGGTATTATATGGCAAGACGTTGATCCACTGATTTTGCCTCTGGCTTTCATGACCTTATCCGCCGCGCATTCTCCCGCCGCTTCCCCTGCCGCTACTCTTGCCGACAGCCGCCGCGACCTGCTCGCCGCGTGGCTCGGCGGCCACGCCAAGCAGTACGCCCTCGACCTCGCAACGCTTGCCCCAGCCTCGGCCGACGCGAGCTTTCGGCGCTATTTCCGCCTCGAGAGCGCAGGCGCGCACGGCGCGACGCTGATCGCCGTCGACGCCCCGCCGCCCGAAAAAAGCCGCGAGTTCGCCCAGATCGCGCAGTTGCTCGAGGCGGCGGGCGTCCACGTGCCGCGCGTGCTCGAAACCGATTTCGACGCGGGCTTCATGCTCGTGACCGATCTCGGCACCGCGCCCTACCTGAAAACACTGCAGGAAGCGGGCCCCGGCGCGCGCTCGCGCGAGCTGATGCGCGACGCCATCGACGCGCTGATCCGCTGGCAGCTCAGCTCGCGGCCCGGCGTGCTGCCAGACTTCGACGAAGCCTTCTTGCGCCGCGAAATGGAGCTGATGCCCGAGTGGTATCTGGAGCGGCATCTCGGCCGCAAGGTGGACGAAGCCACGCGCGGCGTGCTGGATCGCACCTTCGCCCTGCTTGTTTCGAGCGCGCGTACGCAACCGCAGACCTTCATGCTGCGCGACTTCATGCCCCGCAATCTGATGATCGCCACGCCCAACCCCGGCGTGCTCGACTTCCAGGACGCGGTGTACGGCCCGATCACCTACGACGTCGTCTCGCTGCTGCGCGACGCGTTCCTGAGCTGGGACGAGGAGTTCGAGCTCGACTGCTTCGCGCACTACTGGGAGCGAGCAAAAAAGGCGGGCCTGCCGGTCGACGCGGACTTCGGCGAGTTTTACCGCCAGCTCGAGTGGATGGGCCTGCAGCGTCACATCAAGGTGCTGGGCCTCTTCTGCCGCATCAATTATCGCGACGCCAAACCGCATTACATGGCCGATCTGCCGCGCTTTCTCGGCTACGCGAGCAAGGTCGCGCACCGCTACCGCCCGCTCGTGCCGTTCGCGCGGCTCATCGACGACCTGCAGGGCAGCGCCGTCGAAGTCGCTTACACCTTCTGAAGCGGGCCGTCATGACCCAATCGAATCACGCGCGGGCCGAGGCGCGCCACGGCCGCACCGCCATGATCTTCGCCGCCGGACGCGGCGAGCGCATGCGTCCGCTTACCGACACCTGCCCGAAGCCGCTTCTCGCCGTAGGCGGCAAGCCGCTCGCCGTATGGCAGATCGAGCGGCTCGCCGCGGCGGGCTATACGCGCATCGTCATCAATCACGCCTGGCTCGGCGCGCAGATCGAAGCCGCGCTCGGCGACGGCGCGCGCTTCGGCGTGACGCTTCACTACTCGCCCGAGCCCGACGCGCTCGAAACGGCGGGCGGCATTGCGCAGGCGCTGCCGCTCATCGAGTCGAACGGCACACCCGAGGTATTCCTCGCGGTGAGCGGCGATGTCTACAGCGCCTACGATTTCGCGCGCCTGAACGCGCCCGCGCAAGCGCTGGCGGCGCAGGCGCTGCCGGGCATGCATCTCGTGATGGTGCCGAACCCGCCGTTTCATCCGAAGGGCGACTTCGCGCTGAACGACGACGGCCGCCTCGCGCTCGAAGGCGCGCCGCGCTACACGTTCGGCAATATCGGCCTCTATGACACGCGCATGTTCCGCGATCTCGCGCCCGGCACGAAGCGCGCACTCACGCCGTACTATCGCGAGTCCATCGCGCAAGGACGCGTGAGCGGCGAGCTATACGAAGGCGTATGGGAAAACGTCGGCACGCCCGCGCAGCTCGAAGCGCTCGACGCCGCGCTGCGCAATCCGACCCACGCGCACCAAAGCTGAAACCCGCAATGCGACACCGCGCGCCGAGCAAATGCCGGCGCGCTGTGCGCGCGCATCAGTTTCCACCCGCCGCCGGCAACTCCAGTTGCCCTCGCAGTTGGCCCTCTTGCGACCGAGGCGCCTCGCCAGCCTTCTGCTGCTGAAGCGCCCACATCTGCGCATAGTGTCCGCCCGCGTGCAGCAGTTCCGCATGCGTGCCGCGCTCGACGATGCGCCCGTGATCCAACACGATGATCTGCTGCGCGTGCACGACGGTCGAGAGCCGGTGCGCGATCACGAGTGTCGTGCGCTCGCGCGCGATCTGGTCGAGTTCGTGCTGGATGGCGCGCTCCGAGCGCGAATCGAGCGCTGACGTCGCCTCGTCGAACAGCAGGATCGGCGGATTCTTGAGCAGCGTGCGCGCGATCGCCACGCGCTGCTTCTCGCCGCCCGAAAGCTTGAGGCCGCGCTCGCCCACGGGCGTGTCGTAGCCCTTGGGCAGACTCTCGATGAACGCGTGAATGTGCGCCGCACGCGCCGCCGCGATCACTTCCTCGCGGCTCGCCGTGGGCCGCCCATAAGCGATGTTGTAGTAGATCGAGTCGTTGAACAGCACCGTATCCTGCGGCACGATGCCGATCGAGGCGCGCAGCGAGTCCTGCGTCACGTCGCGGATATCCTGGCCGTCGATGGTGATCGCTCCGCCACTTTTACCAGGATCGGTGCGGTCGAGATCGTAGAAGCGGAACAAAAGCCGCGCGAGCGTGGACTTGCCCGAACCGCTATGCCCGACCACCGCCGTGGTCGTGCCCGCCGCAATCGTGAAGCTCAAGTCGTGCAGAATCTGCCGCGACGGCTCATACGCGAAGTTCACGTGCGAGAAGCGCACCTCGCCGCCGCGCACCGCGAGCGCCTGCGCGCCTGGCACATCGGCGACTTCGCGCTCGACGGTGAGCAGCGTGAACATGCGGTCCATGTCGGTGAGGCTTTGCTTGAGCTCCCGATACACCACGCCGAGAAAATTCAGCGGAATGTAAAGCTGCAGCATGAAGGTGTTGATGAGCACGAGGTCGCCGAGCGTGAGCCGCCCCGCCATCACGCCTTGCGTGGCGCGCCAGAGGATGAACACGAGCCCCGTGCCGATGATCGCCTGCTGCCCGAAGTTGAGTGCGGAAAGCGAGTGCTGCGACTTGATCGCAGCCTTGCGGTAGCGACGCAGATTCTCGTCGTAGCGCGTCGTTTCCCACTCTTCGTTGCCGAAGTACTTCACGGTCTCGTAGTTGATGAGCGAATCGATTGCCCGCGCGTTCGCGCGCGAATCGAGCTCGTTCATCGTGCGGCGGTAATGCGTGCGCCACTCGGTCACCTTCACCGTGAAGACGATGTACGCAACGAGCGCGATGAGCGTCACGATCGCGTAGTACGCCTCGTACTTCACCACGAAAAAGCCGAGCACGAGGCCCACTTCCACGAGCGTCGGCAGGATGCTGTAGAGCGAGTACGAAATGAGCTGCGTGATGCCGCGCGTGCCGCGCTCGATGTCGCGCGACATGCCGCCCGTCTGCCGTTCGAGGTGAAAGCGCAGCGAGAGCGCGTGCAGATGGCGGAACACCTTGAGCGCGAGCTGACGCACGGCGCTCTCGGTCACCTTCGAAAAGAGGATCTCGCGCAGTTCGGTGAAAAGCGACGTCGAGAGACGCACCACGGCGTAGGCCACCACGAGCAGCCCGATGCCGCCCGCGAGCACGATGCCCGGCGCGTGCTCCGCGCGGCCGAGCGCCTCGAGATGGCGTACCGAGGCGAGGTTATCGACGATGTGCTTCATCACGATCGGCACGCCGAGGTTGGCCACCTTCGCGCCGATCAGGCAGGTGAGCGCGAACGCCACGCGCCATTTGTAGGCGGTGAGGTAAGGCAGCAGCGAAACGATCGTCTGCCAGTCGTTGCGCGGCCCGGTGGCGGGCAGAGCGGGTTCGTTGGAAGCGGGAAAGCGGCGCATGGGGCGGGCAGCAGGATGCATGTGCGATGCGGCGCGCGAAGGCCGGTTCGGAGACCGGAAGCTGGCGCGGCGCAAGCGGCACGACGTGTCATGTGGGGTTATCGGCGACGGGTTTCGCAAAGGTGAAGGGCTCTAATCGAGCCGACCGCCGCACCTTATGCTTTCCCGTACAATTCCTGATCAACGTATTGTCGCAGAAGGCGGCGCGCGCCGCTGGGCACCCCCAAACCCGCGCCGTAGCGCCCTCCGCCGTTCGATCCCTTTTCATGGAAGCCCGATGACCGACTCCTTCCCGCTCCCCCAAAAATCGCCAGCGCTGCGCGTCGTGCCGCAGCCCTCGGACGCCAACGTTCACGGCGACGTCTTCGGCGGCTGGATCATGGCGCAGGTCGACATTGCCGGCTCGATTCCGGCGAGCCGCCGCGCCAACGGACGCGTTGCGACCGTCGCGGTGAACTCCTTCGTGTTCAAGCAACCGGTGTTCGTAGGCGATCTGCTGAGTTTCTACGCCGACATCGTCAAGACCGGCAACACCTCGGTGACCGTCGAGGTCGAGGTGTACGCGCAGCGTATGCGCCTCCAGGAGGAAGTGGTCAAGGTGACGGAAGCCACGCTCACCTATGTCGCGACCGGCGCGGACCGCCGCCCACGCCAGTTGCCGCCGATCGAATGACACCGCAGCGAACGTAACCGTGAGCCCGGCCCTTGCGCCGGCTCAAACCGTCCAGGCCAGCCCCGGCGTTTCCTCGTACGAAGCGCTCGCGCGCAAGAGCGCCGCGGCCTCGTCGCCGGGTAGCGGCGGCGCGAAGAAGTAACCCTGCAACTCGTCGCATGCGCGCTCGCGCAAGAAGGCGAATTGCGCCGACGTCTCCACCCCTTCCGCGATCACCTGCAACTGCAGTTCGTGCGCAAGCGCGATGATGGCCGCCGTGATCGTTTCGTCGTCGCTGCTCGTGCCGATATCGGCCACGAACGAGCGGTCGATCTTGAGCCGGTCCACAGGCAGGCGCTTCAGGTAGCTCAGGCTCGAATAGCCGGTGCCGAAGTCGTCGATGGCAATGCCGATGCCCAGCGCGTGCAGTTCGTTCAACATCGACACGGCCTCTTCGGCATTGCGCATGAGCGTGCTCTCGGTCAGCTCGATTTCGAGCCAGCAGGCTTCCAGCCCGGTTTCCTGCAGCACGTCCTTCACCATTTGCGCGATGTCGCGCTGATGGAACGTCTTCGCCGAGAAGTTCACGGAAACGCGCACGGGCGGCAGCCCCGCTAGCTGCCACGCACGGTTCTGCTGGCAGGCCTCGCGCAGCACCCAGTCGGAGAGCGGACCGATCAGGCCGCTTTCCTCCGCCACGGGAATGAACTGGGCAGGCGAGACGAGCCCAACCTCCGGGTCGCGCCAGCGCACGAGCGCCTCCATGCCGACGATGCGCCCGCCCTCGATCTCCACCTGCGGCTGGTAGTGCAGCAGGAACTCGCTGTCGCGCAGCGCACGACGCAGGCGCCGCTCGAGATTCAGGCGCGCGCCCACGTTCGCGTTCATTTCGGGCTGGAAGAACTGGAACGTGTTGCGGCCCATGTCCTTCGCGCGGTACATCGCGACGTCGGCCTTCTTCATCAAGGTCTCGGCGTCGTTGCCGTCCTGCGGGAAGACGCTCGCGCCCATGCTGCAGCCCACGTACAGCTCGGTGCCGTCGATCCATACCGGCTCCGAGATCAGTGCTCGCGCCCGCTCCATCCAGCCGATCAGCGACTTCTCGTCGATGGTGTCGGTGAGCACGATGACGAACTCGTCGCCGCCGTGGCGCGCAACCGTGTCGGTCGTGCGCGTGCAGCGCTGGAGACGTTCGGCCACCACGCCCAGCAGACGGTCGCCCACGCTGTGGCCGAGACTGTCGTTGACGTTCTTGAAGCCGTCGAGGTCGATGAACACCACGGCCACGCCCGTTTCGTGCCGCTGCGCCGCGAGCAGCGCGTGCTGGAGCCGGTCTCGCAGCAGGTTGCGGTTGGGCAGCAGCGTGAGGCTGTCGTAGTTCGCCTGGTATTCGAGCTGCTCCTGGTAGCGGATCAGCTCGGTCACGTCGTTGATGATGCCGATGTGATGCGTGATGCGGCCGTCGAGATCGGGCACCGGCGCGATCAGCAGCTGGTTCCAGAAGAGCGCGCCGTCCTTGCGGTAGTTGCGCAGCACCGCGCTCACTTCGCGATTGGAAAGCAGCGCCTTGCGCACCGCGATGAGGCCGTCCTGATCGCGGTCGTCGCGCTGCAGGAGGCGGCAGTCCTGGCCGATCACCTCGGCCGGATCGAAGCCCGTGATGCGGCGAAACGCCGGATTCGCGTACTCGATCAGATTGCTGCCGCCGGGGCCCGGCGCAGTGATCAGAATGGCGTTCACGCACGCGTCGAGCGCGCGGCTTTGCAGGCGCAGCGCGAGGTCGGCGCGCTTGCTTTCGGTGGTGTCCGAGTACGAGCCGAGCACGCCGATCACGCGGCCGTCGCCGTCGAGCATCGGCAGCTTGCTCGTGAGCGTCGTGCGGTGCAGGCCGTCGATCGTGTGGTCGTCCTCGAAATTGATGCGTGGCAGGCCCGACTCGATCACCTCGCGGTCCTGCTCACGCATCTCGCCGGCGTAGGCGCGCCACGGCAGGTCGTCGTCGGACTTGCCGATGATCTGCTCGGGGTACGACAGGCCCGCGTCGCGCGCAAAGGTCATGTTGCAGCCGAGATAGCGCGATTGCGCGTCCTTCCAGAAGATGCGCTGCGGAATGTTGTCGATCACCGACTCGAGCATCTGGTTCGAGCGCTGCGCCTCCGCTTCGGCCTTGATCTGCTCGGTGACGTCGTCGGCGAGCACGAACACGGCGTCGCGGCCGAGGAAGGTGAGCGAGTGATGCGAGATGTCGGCGCTGATGATCGAGCCGTCGCGGCGACGATGGTGCCAGATGCCGGCCATCATGCGCACGTTCTGCGTGAGCATGTCCGAGCGCGTGAGATGTTGCTCGAGCCGCGAGACGTCCTCGGCCGGACGGATGTCGCGGATCGTCATCGTGAGGAACTCTTCCTCGCTGTAGCCGTACTGCTGGATCGCTGCGGTGTTCACGGCGAGAAAGCGCAGCGTCTCGCGGTCGAACACGTACATCGGCACCGGATGCGCGTCGAACAGCCCCTGAAAGCGCTCGCTGCGCAGGCGCATGCCGCTCACGGCGCGCAGCTTCTCGCGGGCGGCGCTCTCGCGCGCGCCGAACGTGTAGATGAGGAGCGTCGCGCCCGCGAGCATCGTTACGATCAGCAGCAACAGGGCGCGGCCGCCCGAGCGCGCCGAGTCGGCGAGTGCGGCGGCCAGCGCCAGATCCTCCGCGCGTTGCAGCCCCGCGAGCCTTGCGTCGAGCTGGTCCACGAGGCTGTCAATGCGGATGTATTCGCCGGCGAGCCACGCGGCAGTGGCGGGCGACGACGTTGCGCCGCTAGTTGCGGACACTGCGGCGGCCGCTGCAGCGGTCGAAGGCGTTGCCGGGTCGGTAAGCGCGGCGCTCGCTGTGATGGGGTTCGGGGCAATGTTCGCCGCCCCGTTTGCACCGATCGGCGCCGCCATGAGCGTATCCAGCGTCACGGCGCTCGCCGCCGCATCCTGCGCGGCGTGCAGCGGCAAGATCGTGCCGGTCACGACATGACCGGCCATGCGCGCGTCGGCGGCGCTTCCGGTTTGGACCGCCTGCGTGTTCACAGCGGCAGCACCGTTGCGGGCGAGCGCGTCGCGGGCTCCCCACGGCGCGGCGGGCGAACGCGCGGCGTTCGCGGGCATTGCCGTGCCGAACTCCTGGCTGGCCTGGCCGCCCTGGCTGGGCGCACCGTCAGCCGGCACAGGCTGAGCAGCCACGGGCCCGCTTGCGCCCGCCGCCACGGCAACCTGCCCGCTCTCGTCGGCAACGCGTTGCTCGGCGCGCGCAAGCGTCATGTCGATCTCGTTCGCAATCGCGCTGGCCTGCCCCGCCAACGCATCGAAGCGAGTTGCGAGGTCGGCGTTGCCGGCCAGCTCCACGCGCAGCGCGCGGGCGGTCTCCTCGAGCATGGCGGTACGCGCCTCATGCGCGGCGGCCGACTCCGGCTGGCCTTGCGCCGCGAAGCGGCCCAGCGCGCGCACGCCGCTGCCAAGGGCATCGCGATAGCGGTCGAGGTCGTGCCGGATCGTCGCGGCCTGGCCAGCGCGCTGGTCGATCTGGCGCTGACCGTCGATCTGCGTCCAGGCGACGAAAGCGTTCGCGCCCACAGCCGCCGCAACGACGGCCAGATTGATGAGTTGGCGCTTCGAAAAGAGAAGGTTCATGAATGCCGAGCGTCGTTCGCGCCCGCGCCGCGAGCGCGGGATGATGGGTCACGACTGTGCGCGACCGGTCGGCGCCTGACGCGCCAACCCGAAATAACGGCACGGCAAGCCTTCTCTTGAGGGTAAATGTGGAGCAAGACGCGGAAATAGACGCGCCGCGGCGCGCGAGGCAGCCGCGGTTAGCGGGAATCGGGTATGGATCGGCTTTGAATCGCGGCGGTCAAGAGCGGTGGAAGGCAGCGGGTGAAAGTTATCGCGGCACCGCCAGCCCGAACTCCTGCATCGCCGGCGCGAAGTCGTGGTTGCTCTCGGGTTTGCGCGCGAGCTTCGCCAGCACGTAGCGCTGGAACGGGTCGAGCTGCGCCCAGTCTTCGACGCCCGGCGCTTGCAGGCTGGCAAGCTCCGACTGAAGCGCAATACCGCCCGGCACCGCGTTCACGTTGCGCCAGGCCGGCGCTTCTTCGGGCGCGAACCATTCGGGCTCGACGTTCGCGTGCGTGCGCATCATCTCGAAGAGCGCATGGTCAAAATTGGGCTCGATCTGCGTGTCTTCGTCCACGGGGAAACACGCCAGCAGCCGGCGGTCCTCATAGGGCAGCAATTGCCATTGCGCGAGAGAAATCCGCAGACCAAAGCGATCCAGGTTGAAGCGCACGCACATCGGGATATAGGTGAGGTTTTCCGACGAGTCGACCTCGAACCGGAAAAGCAGCGGAGCTTCGTTCAATGCCATGACGGTATCCTCAGCGCGGGCGGCCCGCTTGAGGTATTTTAGAACCTTCCGCGCGCGGCGCGGCGCCGCCGTCCCCGGCGGGCCCGCGGTACCGCGCCGCACAAGGACTGATGGAGTTTTTCGCTTGACGACGCCAATGAACACCACAACCCACACGCAGATTCCGGCGACGAATCCCCTGGAAACCGAAGGCCAGCCCGGCGCCATCGAGTTGCGCGTGCACCGGCACCGCGGCGGCGCCGTGGAAACGCGCGAGGACCACGTGGGTCAGGAATGGCCCGTCGCGCTCGTCTTCAACGGCATTTCGCACGCTGTCATGATGTGCACGCCGCGCGACCTCGAAGCGTTCGCCGTGGGCTTCGCGATCTCTGAAGGCATTGTCGGGCGCAATGCCGACATTCAGGACATCGAGGTTTATTGGCACGATGAGGCGGATCTGCCGCACGCCGAAGTCCACTTGACCGTGATCCAGCAGGCGTTCGCCGAACTCAAGGAAAAGCGCCGCGCACTTGCGGGGCGCAGCGGTTGCGGCGTATGTGGCATCGAGAGCATCGACCTGCTCGATCTCGAGCCCGAACAGGTGCCCGACACCGGCTTCGTGGCGCGCATGGCACCGGACGCCATCGCGCGCGCCGCACGCGAACTGCCGCAGCATCAGGCGCTCACGCAGCTCACCGGCGGTCTGCACGCGGCCGCATGGTGCGATGAAAACGGCGCGATCCTGCGCGCCTTCGAGGACGTGGGCCGCCATAACGCACTCGACAAGCTCATCGGCCAGCTCGTGATGGAGCGCGCCGACACGCAGCAAGGCTTCGTCTTCCTCTCGAGCCGCGCGAGCTACGAACTGGTCCGCAAGGCCGCGCGCGTGAGTATTCCGATGGTCGCGACGATCTCAGCGCCCTCTTCGCTCGCCATCGCCATCGCGAAACGCGCCGGACTGCGGCTCGTGAGCTTTTGCCGCGAGTCCGGGTATGTCGATTACGAAACGGCCTGAAGTACCACTGGCTTAATCGAACTGCCGGAAATCCGGCTTGCGCTTTTCGAGGAAGGCCGTGAACGCTTCGCGCGCTTCAGGCGCGAGCAGCATCTTGCCGAAGTGCACGAACTCTTCGCTCATGCGCGTCTTGATCTCGTGATCGCTCGCGTGCTTCATGAGCGACTTCGTCACGCGCAGCGATGACGCGGGCAGCGCCACGAGCTTCGCCAGTTGCCCGGCGACGAATGCGTCGAGTTCGGCGGCCGGCAGCACGCGGTTCACGAAGCCCATGCGATGCGCTTCCGCCGCGTCGAAAGCCTCGCCGAGGAGCAGCTTTTCCGCCGCGCCCTGATACCCCGCAATGCGCGGCAGCAAGAACGACGAAGCCGCTTCCGGGCACAGCCCGAGCGAAGCGAATGGCACGGCGAAGCGCGCATTGTCGGCAGCGTAGACGATGTCGCAGTGCAGCAGCAGCGTCGTGCCCACGCCGATCGCCGGCCCCTTCACGGCCGCGACGATCGGCTTCTCGAACGTCGAGATGGCGTCGAGAAAGCGGATCACGGGCGAATCGGCGCCGGCAGGCGGGCTCTTCAGGAAATCTTCGATGTCGTTGCCGGCCGTGAAGATTTCGGCGTGGCCGCGCATCAGCACGGCGCGTACCGAGGCGTCCTCGTTCGCGCCGTTGAGCGCGTCGGCCATCGCCTGATACATCGAGGGCGTGAGCGCGTTCTTGCGCGCGGGCCGGTCGATGGTGATCGCGAGCACGCCATTTTCGCGCGCTACCAGGATTTCGTTGCTCATACGAATGTCTCCTCAGAACAGAGTCTGATACGAAAAACGGTCCGCAAACCGTGAAGTCTGCGAACCGTGTCGATAACGCTTATGCGCCAGCAGCCGAAGCGCTTACAGCCGCTCGATGATGCCCGCCGCACCCATGCCGGTGCCCACGCACATCGTCACCATGCCGTACTTGTAGTTGCGGCGACGCAGACCGTGCACGACCGTCGAGGCGCGGATCGCGCCCGTCGCGCCGAGCGGGTGGCCGAGCGCGATCGCGCCGCCAAGCGGATTGATCTTCGAAGGATCGAGGCCGAGGTCCTGGATCACCGCCAGCGACTGCGCGGCAAACGCCTCGTTCAGCTCGATCCAGTCGAGATCGTCCTGCTTCAGGCCTGCAGCCTTCAGCGCCGCCGGAATCGCTTCCTTCGGACCGATGCCCATGATCTCCGGCGGCACGCCACGCACCGCGAAGCTCACGAAGCGCGCGAGCGGCGTGAGGTTGAACTGCTTGAGGATCTTCTCGGAGACGACGATCAGCGCGCCCGCGCCATCAGAGGTCTGCGAGCTGTTGCCAGCCGTAACCGAGCCCTTGTTCGCGAACACGGCGCGCAGCCTGGCGAGGCCTTCGAGCGTCGTATCGGCACGCGGGCCTTCGTCCAGTTCGATCAAACGCTCCTTCACCTTCACTTCGCCCGTGGCGAGATCCGGGAAACGCTCGACGAGCGTGTACGGCGCGATTTCGTCCTTGAACTCGCCGGCTTGCTGCGCGGCGAGCGCGCGGCGGTGCGATTCGACCGAGAACGCGTCCTGCGCTTCGCGGGTCACCTTCCAGCGCTCCGCTACCTTCTCGGCGGTCAGGCCCATGCCGTAAGCAATGCCAACGTCTTCGTTGCGATCGAAGATGTGCGGCGAAAGCGACGGCTTGTTGCCCATCATCGGCACCATGCTCATCGACTCGCAGCCGCCCGCGATCATCGCGTCGGATTCGCCGACGCGGATGCGGTCAGCAGCCATGGCGAGCGCCGTGAGACCCGACGCGCAGAAGCGGTTGACGGTCACGCCGCCCACGCTCTGCGGCAGGCCTGCAAGCAGCGCGCCGATGCGCGCCACGTTCAGGCCCTGCTCGGCCTCGGGAATCGCGCAGCCGACGATGGCGTCTTCGATCACGCTCGTATCGAGGCCGGGCACCTGCGCCACGGCCGACTTGATCGCGTGAACCAGCAGCTCGTCCGGGCGCGTGTTCTTGAACACGCCGCGCGGCGCCTTGCCGATGGGCGTGCGGCTCGCGGCGACGATGTATGCATCCTGCAACTGTTTGCTCATCTTTGACTCCAGTATCTCGTATGCGTCGTGCCGCTTAGTTGCGCACCGGCTTGCCGGTTTGCAGCATGCCCATGATGCGTTCCTGCGTCTTCTGCGTGCCGAGCAGATCGACGAAGGCGCGGCGCTCGAGCTTGAGCAGCCATTCTTCGTCGACGAGGCTGCCCGCCTCGACGTCGCCGCCGCACACCGCTTCCGCGATGCGGCTCGCGATCAGGAAGTCGTGATCGCTGATGAAGCGGCCGTCACGCATGTTCACGAGCGACGCCTTGATGGTCGAGATCGCCGAGCGGCCCGCCACCGGAATCTGCGTGGCGCGCAGCGGAGCGCGATAGCCCGCCGCGCTCAGTGCGCGCGCTTCCTTCTTCGCCGTGTCGAGCAGTTCGAACACGTTGAAGACGATGGTGTCCGAAGGCTTCAGATATCCCATTGCGCGCGCTTCGTGCGCCGAGGCCGAGACCTTCGCCATTGCGGCGTTTTCGAACGACTTCTGCAGGAAGCGGAGCAGATCGCTGGGTGCAGCGCCAATCGCAGCCGCGCCTTCGGCAGCGCGAATCGCCGCTTCCTTCAGGCCGCCGCCAGCGGGTACGAGACCCACGCCCACTTCCACGAGGCCGACATAGCTCTCGACGTGCGCAACACGCTTCGCGCTTTGCAGCATGATTTCGCAGCCGCCGCCGAGCGCGATGCCCGACACCGCCGTGATGACCGGCACGTTCGCGTACTTCACGCGCAGCATCGTGTCCTGGAACTTCTTCACGAACGGCTCGATGCCCTTGGCGCCGCCCATCATGAACGCGGGCATCGCCTCTTCGAGGTTCGCGCCTGCCGAGAACGGGCCGCCCGGCGCGCCGAGCTTCAGCGACGTCGGTTGCCAGATCACGAGGCCCTTGTAGCCGTCTTCGGCGATGTCGATGGCCTTCACGAGCGAGTCGAGCAGGCCCGGGCCCATCGTGTTCATCTTGCTCTTGTACGAGACGATGACGACGTCGTCTTCGCCCGCGCGGTCGTCCACCCAGGCGCGCAGGTTTTCGTTCTCGAAGAGGGTCTTGCCGTAGGTCTTCGGATCGCGCGCACCCGTTTCACCGAAGAGCGCCGCGCGGAACACCTGACGCTCGTACACCGGCAGATTCGAGCGCGGCACGAAGCGCGACTCAGCGGGCGACCACGAACCTTCCGCGCCATGCACACCGCCGTTCGCGGCGACAGCGCCTTCGAACACCCAGGCAGGCAGCGGCGCATTCGAGAGCGCCTTGCCAGCGTCGATGTCTTCCTTCACCCACTCGGCGACCTGCTTCCAGCCGGCGGCCTGCCAGCCTTCGAACGGACCTTCGTTCCAGCCGAAGCCCCAGCGGATCGCGAGATCCACGTCGCGCGCGTTGTCCGCGATCGACTGCAGATGCACGCCGATGTAGTGGAACACGTCGCGGAAGATCGACCACAGGAACTGCGCCTGCGGATGCTGCGTTTCGCGCAGCAGCTTCAGGCGTTCTGCAGGCGGACGCTTGAGGATGCGGCCCACCAGCTCGTCAGCCTTGCCGCCGCCATCCACGTACTCGCCCGTGTTGGCGTCGAGCACCTTGATCGCCTTCCCTTCCTTGCGATAGAAGCCGCCGCCCGTCTTCTGGCCGAGCGCGCCCTTCGCCACGAGCCCCGCCAGCACGGCCGGCGTTTCGTAGACCGGGAAGAACGGATCGTCCTTCAGGTTGTCCTGCATCGTCTTGATGACGTGCGCCATCGTGTCGAGGCCCACGACGTCAGCAGTGCGGAACGTCGCCGACTTCGCACGGCCAAGACGCGCGCCCGTGAGGTCATCGACTTCATCGAAACGCAGTCCGAACTTCTTCGCCTCGGCGATCACCGCGAGGATCGAGAACACGCCCACGCGGTTCGCGATGAAGTTCGGCGTGTCCTTCGCGCGCACGACGCCTTTACCCACGACGCTCGTGAGGAACGATTCGAGCTGGTCGAGGATTTCGGGCTTCGTTTGCGCGGTCGGGATCAGCTCGACGAGGTGCATGTAGCGCGGCGGATTGAAGAAGTGCACGCCGCAAAAGCGCGCCTTCAACGCATCGTCGAAGCCATGCGAGAGTTCGGTGATGGAGAGGCCCGAGGTGTTGGTCGCGAAAATCGCGTTCGGGCCGAGGTGCGGCGCAACCTTCTTGTAGAGGTCGTGCTTCCAGTCCATGCGTTCGGCGATCGCCTCGATCACGACGTCGCATTCCGCGAGCTTCGCGATGTCGTCTTCGTAGTTCGCGGGCGTGATGTATTGCGCGTCGTCCTTCACGCCGAACGGCGCGGGCGAGAGCTTCTTGAGCGTCTCGATTGCCTTGAGCGCGATGGCGTTTTTCGGGCCTTCTTTCGCGGGCAAATCGAACAGCAGCACGGGCACGCGGGCGTTGATCAGGTGCGCGGCGATCTGCGCGCCCATCACGCCGGCGCCGAGCACGGCCACCTTGCGAATATTGAGGTTGCTCACGTTGTTCCTCCAGCGGGTATGCAATGTCGAGCGGATTGAGGTGTGAGGGCGGCGTGCCGCAACAGATGACGCAACGGGCGCCGCCTCTGGACATCGTGTTGACGGGGCGCGCGCCCTTGAAGAACGCGCGCCCGTCGGCTTTTAGAACAGCGCTTCGTCGACTTCCATCAGCGTCTTCGAACCCGCGCGCGCCTGGCGGATCGAGGTGGCCGTTTCGGGCAGCAGCTTCGCGAAATAGAAGCGCGCCGTGGCCAGCTTCGACTTGTAGAACGGATCGCCCGAGCTTTCCTTCTCGAGCGCGATGCGTGCCATGCGTGCCCAGAAGTACGCGAACACGAGGTGGCCCGCCGTGCGCAGGTACGGCACTGCGGCCGCGCCCACTTCGTCGGGGTTCTGCATCGCCTTCATGCCGATTTCCATCGTGAGTTTCTGCATCTTGTCGCCAATGTCGGCGAGCGGATTCACGAACTCCTGCATTTCCGGCTTGATGCCTTCGGCTTCGACGAAATCCGTCACGAGCTTGCCGAACTTCTTGAGCTTCGCGCCCATGTCGCCCAGCACCTTGCGGCCCAGCAGGTCGAGCGACTGGATCGTGTTCGTGCCTTCGTAGATCTGGTTGATACGCGCGTCGCGCACGTACTGCTCCATGCCCCACTCGGAGATGAAGCCGTGGCCGCCGTACACCTGCATGCCGAGGTTGGTGCTCTCGAATGCGTTGTCGGTCAGGAAGGCCTTGATGATCGGCGTGAGCAGCGCGACGAGATCGCCGGCTTCCTTGCGCCCGGTTTCATCGGAATGAGACAGCTCCTTGTCGATCTGCAACGCTGACCAGTACGTGAAGGCGCGCGCGCCCTCGGCCCAGGCCTTCTGCGTGAGCAGCATGCGGCGCACGTCCGGATGCACGATGATCGGGTCAGCCGCCTTTTCAGGCGCCTTCGGGCCGGTCAACGCGCGCATCTGCAGGCGCTCCTTCGCATACGTGAGCGAGTTCTGGTAAGCGACTTCGGTGAGACCGAGACCCTGCATGCCCACGCCCAGACGCGCGGCGTTCATCATCACGAACATGGCGTTCAAGCCCTTGTTCGGCTCGCCGACGAGCCAACCCTTCGCGCTGTCCAGGTTCATCACGCAGGTCGCGTTGCCGTGAATGCCCATCTTGTGCTCGATCGAGCCGCACTTGATGCCGTTGCGCTCGCCTACTTCGCCTGCTGCCGTGGGGATGAACTTCGGCACAACGAAAAGCGAGATGCCCTTCGTTCCCGGCGGCGCGTCAGGCAGACGCGCGAGCACGAGGTGGATGATGTTCTCGGCCATGTCGTGCTCACCGCTCGAGATGAAGATCTTCGTGCCGGTGATCGCGTACGAGCCGTCGCCGTTCGGCTCGGCCTTCGTGCGCAGGATGCCGAGGTCGGTGCCGCAGTGCGGCTCGGTCAGGCACATGGTGCCGGTCCAAACGCCTTCGACGAGCTTGGGCAAATACGCCTTCTGGAGTTCGGGCGTGCCGTGCGCATGCAGACACTCGTAGGCGCCATGCGAGAGACCCGGATACATGGTCCACGCCTGGTTCGCCGAGTTCAGCATTTCGTAGAGCGCGTTGTTCACGAATGCGGGCAGGCCCTGGCCGCCGTATTCGGGATCGCAGCCGAGCGAGGGCCAGCCGGCTTCGACATACTGCTTGTACGCTTCCTTGAAACCAGTCGGCGTGGTGACGACGCCGTCGCCGGCGTACGTGCAGCCCTCACGGTCGCCGACCTGGTTCAGCGGAAACAGCACCTCGGAGCAGAATTTGCCGGCTTCTTCGAGCACCTGGTTGATGGTGTCGGCGTCGAGGTCGGCGTGCTTCGGCATCTGCTTCACTTCGCCTTCCACGTTCAGCAGTTCGTGCAGAACGAACTGCATGTCGCGCAGCGGCGCGGTGTACTGTCCCATGTCTTCTCTCCAAAAATTCGAGCTTCGGGTCCCTCGCGCGCCGCCGCGACTTCGATGTTACGGCCGGGCGCTACTGGGTCTCGCTCTGATACGAAACGATCAGCTTCTCGAACGCGGCCCACGTATGCTCGACCGCGTCCGGCAGATGCAGGAAGCGGCCGTCATGATGCAGGCCGAGCGTCACGCTATACAGTTCGAAGAGCATTAGCGCGGGATCGGTCTCCTTGCGCAAATGGCCTTCTTCGATTGCCTGCGAAATGGCCCTCAGGAGCGCCGCACGCCACATCGACACGCTCGCGACCAGCGTCTCGCGCACCTGGCTGTCCGCGCGGTCGTCGTACTCGACGGCGCCGCTGATGTAGATGCAGCCGGTCGTGACTTCGTGAATGCGCTTCTCGAACCATCGCGAGAGCATCGCACGCAGACGCGGCAAACCGCGTGGCTCGCGCAAACTCGGAAAGAAGACTTCTTCCTCGAATCGACGGTGGTACTCGCGCACCACCTCGACCTGAAGGTCTTCCCGAGACCCGAAGTGAGCGAATACGCCACTCTTGCTCATCTGCATGCGCTCGGCGAGCAGGCCGATGGTCAGGCCTTCAAGGCCATCGCGACCTGCCAGGTCGAGTGCTGCATCCAGAATGGCGGCTCGTGTCTGTTCGCCTTTTCGCATAGCTTTCTTTACCGTAACGATGTGGCCGCGATGTTGCTGTCAACTACTCGTCAACTGCTTACATCAGGGTCTGAATTAAATCGAACGGCCGTACTATTGTTGAGGACAGCCGTCCGCGAAACAAGGACTTTATTAGAAACCGATTTCTAACCGGTACTCTAATTTTCGGACTTCGTGCGCCGCGCACAAGCCGACATTCTCTCGATTGCACGTGCGCCGATTCGTATGGCAGGCGCTTGGCGCCGAGGGGTTTGCAGCGGCGATCTCGTTCTAGTCGTAGCCGCCCACGGTGATGAGCTTCATGAGCGCGCGATAAAACGCCCACGCGAGCCAGTTCACGGCGCGCGTGTGCCATGGCCGTGCCTCGTAGCGCGCGCGGTCGATCTGCGCGGCGTCGCCGAACGCCGCGAGTATTTCGCTGCGCAGTTGTTCGATCTGCGGATGCTCCACGAGCAGCACGTTGGCCTCGTTGTTGAGCACGAGACTGAGCGCATCGAGGTTCGAAGAACCCACGGTGCCCCAACTCGAATCGACGACGGCCACCTTGCCATGAAGCATTGTTTTCTCGTACTCAGCAATCTGCACGCCCGCGCTGAGAAGCTGGTGATAGAGAAACGGCACGCCGTAGTCGAGCACCTTGAATTCTTTTCGTCCGACTAAAAGCTTGACCGCCACGCCACGCTCCGCGGCGCTCACGAGCGCACGGCGCAGCCGCCGGCCCGGCATGAAGTATGGATTGGCGAGCAGCACTTCCTTGCGCGCCTCGCCGATGGCGTCGAGATAAGCCTTTTCGATGGCGCGCCGGTTCACCACGTTGTCGCGCGCGACGAAGGCCACGCAGGGCACGTGCGCCGTGCGCGGATCGCGCACGCTCGCGCGCAGGCGCTCGCGCAGACGCGTGAAGAAGCGTTTCGCGCGAGACGAGCGCACGGTGGGCGCAAGCGCGCGCAGCGCGTCGTCGACGATCTGCGTGGGACGCCCGATCGTGTGGCCAGTGGGATGCGGCGACATGAAGCCCGCGCTCGCCGGCACGCCGGGCGAAACCTGCTGCGGCAGCGGCGGCCGGTAGCCGAGCCGGATACGCCGCCACTGCTGCTCGATCGCGAGGCGCACATCGACGACGACGGGGCCGTGCAGCTCGACGGCGAAATCCCAGCGCGAATACGGCAGCCTGTGGCCGTCCTGCTCGAAGTCGTCGATCACGTTGATGCCGCCGCAATACGCGAACTGGTCGTCGATCACGGCGAGCTTGCGGTGCGTGCGCGAAAAGCCGAAGCGCCCGAAGATATGCGGGTTGTAGACGCGATGTTCGACGCCCACGCCCGGCCAGGTCTCGAAGAGCGCAATGCGCGGCGAGCCGACGCCGTCGGTGATGACGCGCACGCGCACGCCGCGCGCCGCCGCGCGTATGAGCGCATCGGAGAGCGCGCGGCCGATGTCGTCGTCGCAGAAGATATAGGTTTCGAGCGCAACATCGCGCGTGGCGGCGTCGATGCGTTCGATCATCGCGCCGAACAAGTCGGCGCTCGAGCCGAACAGGCGCACGTCGTTGCCGCTCGTGAAGCGATAGCGCGAACGATAGCGCCGGCCAAGCAGCGCCTCGCGCAGCCTCACCACGCGCTGCGATTCAATGCCGGGATCGGTACTGGTTTCGCTCATGCTCGGCTCACCCGCGCCCCTCTCGTCCAACGCGCAGCCGCTCGGGCAGTTGCAGAATGGCCTCGCGGTTCGACCACGAGAAGCACTTCGCCGCCGCCTGCTCGTAGGGCAGCCACACATAAGCCGTATGCTCGCGCGGCGCGAGCGTGACGACTGTGCCCGTGGGCACTTCCAGGCTGAACCAGTGCTCGGTGTTGCGCGTGACCCCAGGCGCATAGCGGTGGCGCCACACAGGATAGATTTCGTATTCGATCTCGTGGCGCCAGTCGAGCAGCGCGGCCTGGGGCACGCCAGGCGCGCCGACAGCAATACCCGTCTCCTCGCCCACCTCGCGCACCGCGGTTTCGGCGAACGGCTCGTCCGGGCGGTCCTTCGAGCCGGTGACCGATTGCCAGAAATTCGGCCGGTCGGCGCGTTCGATGATCAGGACCTCCAGTTGCGGCGTATGGATGACGACGAGTACGGATTCCGGAATCTTCGGCGGCTTCTGCATGGTGATGGAGCGTGGGGAGGAACGCGCGCTGCGCGCTTGCGGCGCGTCTAAAGGTAATTTAACGCAAAAAGCAAAAAAGGCGCACGATGCGCCTTTTTTGTTGTTGCAATGCAAAAGCCCGAACGGGCCTTCGCAGCAGGGTATGGCTTACTGCGCCGTCTTCTGCTCGGGTTGACGCAGACGAATGTGCAGTTCGCGCAGTTGACGCTCGTCCACCGGGCTCGGCGCCTGCGTGAGCAGATCCTGCGCGCGCTGCGTCTTCGGGAACGCGATCACGTCGCGGATCGAGTCGGCGCCGGCCATCATCGTGACGATGCGGTCCAGACCAAACGCGATACCGCCGTGCGGCGGCGCGCCGTACTGAAGGGCGTCGAGCAGGAAGCCGAACTTCGCGCGCGCTTCTTCCGCATTGATCTTGAGCGCGCGGAACACCTTGCTCTGCACCTCTTCCTGATAAATACGCACCGAGCCGCCGCCGATTTCCCAGCCGTTCAGCACCATGTCGTAGGCCTTCGCGAGGCAGCGGCCCGGATCCGTTTCGAGGTATTCCAGGTGCTCGTCCTTCGGGCTCGTGAACGGGTGGTGCGCGGCCACGTAGCGGTTTTCTTCCTCGTCGTACTCGAACATCGGGAAGTCGATCACCCACAGCGGCTTCCAGCCCTTCTCGACGAGACCGTTGGCCTTACCGAACTCCGAGTGGCCGATCTTCAGACGCAGCGCGCCAAGGCTGTCGTTCACGACCTTCGCACGGTCTGCCGCGAAGAAGACGATGTCGCCGTCTTGCGCGCCGGTGCGCTCGAGGATCGCAGCGATCGCGGCGTCGTGCAGGTTCTTGACGATCGGGCTTTGCAGACCGTCACGGCCCTTCGCCACTTCGTTGACCTTGATCCACGCCAGACCCTTCGCACCGTAGATGCGCACGAATTCGGTGTAGCCGTCGATGTCGCCGCGCGAAAGTTCGCCGCCCTTCGGCACGCGCAGCGCTGCAACACGACCGTCCTTGCTGTTGGCCGGCGTGCTGAACACCTTGAAGTCGACGTCCTTCATCGCGTCGGTCAACTCGGTGAACTCGAGCTTCACGCGCAGGTCCGGCTTGTCCGAGCCGAAGCGGCTCATGGCTTCCGAGTACTTCATTACCGGAAACTTCGCGTCGAGCTCGACGTCCATCGTTTCCTTGAACACGTGACGCGCCATGTCTTCGAACAGATCGCGGATTTCCTGCTCGCCGAGGAACGACGTTTCGCAGTCGATCTGCGTGAATTCCGGCTGACGGTCAGCGCGCAGGTCTTCGTCGCGGAAGCACTTGACGATCTGGTAGTAGCGATCGAAGTTCGCGACCATCAGGAGCTGCTTGAACAGCTGCGGCGACTGCGGCAGCGCGAAGAACTGGCCCGCGTTCACGCGCGACGGCACGAGGTAGTCGCGCGCGCCTTCCGGCGTGCTCTTCGTGAGCATCGGCGTTTCGATGTCGATGAAGCCGAGCGCGTCGAGATACTTGCGCACGGCCATCGTCACGCGGTAGCGCAGACGCAGGTTGTGCTGCATTTGCGGACGGCGCAGGTCGAGCACGCGATGCGTGAGGCGCGTGGTTTCCGAGAGGTTGTCGTCGTCGAGCTGGAACGGCGGCGTGACCGACGCATTGAGCACCACGAGCTCGTGGCACAGCACTTCGATCTTGCCGCTCGTGAGGTTCGCGTTGACCGTGCCTTCCGGACGATTGCGAACGAGACCCTTCACCTGCACGCAGAACTCGTTGCGCACGCCTTCGGCGACCTTGAACATTTCCGCGCGGTCCGGATCGCAGACGACCTGAACGAGGCCCTCGCGGTCGCGCAGGTCGATGAAGATGACGCCGCCATGATCGCGGCGGCGCTGCACCCATCCGCACAGCGAAACAGTTTGGCCAAGCAGCTGTTCGGTCACCAGACCGCAGTATTCAGATCTCATCGACATGATGTTCGTCTTTCGTTATGCATGAATGAACGGGAGCGGCGCGCGGTAGCGCGCCGTCCGGTATTTAAAGCGGAGGATCGATGGGGCGGCGTGGAGAGGTTGCCGGCGCGACCACGCCCATCGAAACAATATACTTGAGCGCGGCGTCGACGGTCATGTCCAGCTCGACCACCTCGCTCTTTGGCACCATCAGGAAAAAGCCCGACGTGGGATTCGGCGTAGTCGGGACATATACGCTCACGTGATCTTCCTGCAGGTGGTTGACCACGTCGCCGCCGGGAATGCCGGTGAGAAACGCGATCGTCCACGAACCCTTGCGCGGGTATTCGATCAGAAGCGCCTTGCGAAATGCATTGCCGTTGCTTGAAAGCAGTGTATCGGAAACCTGCTGGATGCTGCCGTACAGCGGTCCGATGATCGGAATGCGGCGCACCAGCAGGTTCCACCACTCCACCAGCTTCTGGCCAATGAAGTTGTGCGTGAGCAGACCGACCCCGAAGATGAACGCGAGCGTGAGCACGGCGCCCAGACCCGGCAGGCGCACGCCGAACATGCGCTCCGGCCGCCACGATTCGGGCAGCAACAGCAGCGTCTGATCCATCGTGCCGATGACGAGGTTCAGCACCCACAGCGTGATGGCCAAAGGCACCAGCACCAGCAGGCCGGTCAGGAATACCGATTTGAACGTCGCTTTCTTGATCGTCATTTACACCGCCAAACGCGGGGCGATTTCCCTGATATGCGGGAATCGCGCCGCAGGTTTTTCAAGTCGAGGCTGCCGGGCTGGGCGTGCTCGCTGGGCTGCTCGCAGCGGGCGCGGATGCGCTCGAATCGCTGGAAGCGCCAGCATTGCTCTCGCCGGCCGGCTTGCTGCCCTCCGGCGACGACGCGTTTTCGCCCGCCGCCTTCGCGCCGGACGCCGCGCCACTCTTGCCACCGTTTCCGCCACGGAAATCGGTGACGTACCAGCCCGAACCCTTCAGCTGGAAGCCCGCTGCGGTGACCTGCTTGCGAAATGTGTCCGCGCCGCAGCTCGGGCACTGCGTCAGGGGCGCATCGCTCATCTTTTGGAGCACGTCCTTGTCGAAGCCGCACGACTCGCAGCGATAAGCGTAGATCGGCATGATCTCTATCCTGATGAAAATCTGATAATTGCTTGCAAAGCCTTGAATTATAGCCGCAAACCAGGATCGCCCCTGGCATTTACCGGGGTTGGGTGTCCAGTGGGGAGCGTTGGAGGGTTGCGGCCGCCTCGATGCAGATGAGGGCGGATTGCGCGCACGTCAAGAGCACGCGCGGCGATGCAGGGCGGCGAGCGCATGGCGCGCCCGCCTGACACAGCTTAAACGTGCGACGGAGCGACGTCGTTGCGACGCCACACGAGCCAGCGCTCGCGCCCGACGAACACGGGCAGCGAGTCGGCCACGGGCTGATCGTCGGTCAGGCTGAAGTACGGCGTGAGCAAGGCGTCGAGTTCGTCGCGCGCGATGGCGAACGGCGGCCCTTTGGGCGTTTCGCCGATGAAGAAGTAGCCCGCGAGCAGCGCGCCGGGCTGCAACAGTTCGGCCATGCGCACGGCGTAGCTCGCGCGCAGCGCCTTGGGCAACGCGCACAGGAAAGCGCGCTCGAACACCCAGGCCGGCGTGAACGGCGGCGTGTAGGCGTAGAAGTCCGCCTCTTCGACGACGCCGGCGTACTCCCCTAGCGCCGTGCGCGCGCTCGCGACCGCGGCCGGCGCAAAGTCGATGGCGCGCACCGTGCGGCCGCGCTCGGCGAGCCAGCGCGCCTCCCACGCGTTGCCGCAGCCCGGAATCAGCACCGCGGCCTCGGGGTGCGCGGTGGCGAAGGCTTCGAACTGGCCCTGCACGCCCGCCTGGTCCCACGGCGTAAAGCCGCGCTCGAAGCGTTCGTCCCAGAACGAGGGCGACGCCGGGTCGCGGGTTTCGAATTCGGGCACGTCGCCCGGTTGCGGCGGCAGGGTCGGGTCGCTCATCGTCTCACTCCTCGTTCTGGTGGTCCGCTAGCCGCCGTAGGCGAACGCGAGCCACACGCGCGCCGCCACCATGCCCACGCCCACGGCCACGCCGAAGACGAGCAGGCCCTGCAGCAGGCGGTTCGTGCGGCGTTGCTCGGCGAGCATCGCGCGGATCGTCTCGTCATTCGCAAAGCCGCCCGGCTCCTGGCGGTGCATCAGCATCTGATGCACGAGGCGCGGCAATTGGGGCAGCGTCTTGCTCCATTGCGGCGCTTCGATCTTGAAGCGCTCGTACCATCCGCGCAGGCCGATCTGCTCGGTCATCCAGCGCTCGAGATACGGCTTTGCCGTTTTCCAGAGATCGAGCTCCGGGTCGAGCGAGCGACCGAGGCCTTCGACGTTGAGCATGGTCTTTTGCAGCAGCACGAGCTGCGGCTGGATTTCCACGTTGAAGCGCCGCGAGGTCTGGAAGAGCCGCAGCAGGACCTGGCCAAGCGAAATATCCTTCAACGCCCGGTCGAAATACGGTTCGCACACGGCGCGAATCGCGCTTTCCAGTTCCTCCACGCGCGTATTGGGCGGCACCCAACCCGACTCGATATGCAGCGTCGCCACGCGGTGATAGTCGCGCTTGAAGAATGCGAGAAAGTTCTGCGCGAGATAGTTCTTGTCGAAGTCCGACAGCGCACCGACGATGCCGAAATCGAGCGCGATATAGCGGCCGAAATGCGCGGGATCGAGGCTCACCTGAATGTTGCCCGGGTGCATGTCGGCGTGGAAGAAGCCATCGCGGAACACCTGCGTGAAGAAGATTTCCACGCCCTCGCGCGCAAGCTTCGGAATGTCTACGCCCGCTGCGCGCAGCTTGTCCACCTGGCTGATCGGCACGCCGACCATGCGCTCCATCACGAGCACATTGGCCGTGCTGAATTCCCAGTACATCTCCGGCACGAGCAGCAAGTCGAGGCCCGCGAAATTGCGGCGCAACTGGCTGCCGTTGGCGGCCTCGCGCATGAGGTCGAGTTCGTCGTGCAGGTACTTGTCGAATTCGGCCACGACTTCACGCGGCTTCAAGCGCTTGCCGTCGGCCCACAGACGCTCGGCCCACACGGCGATGTCACGCAGCAGCGCGAGGTCGGAATCGATCACCGGACGCATGTTCGGGCGCAGCACCTTCACGGCCACCGGCTTGCCCGCGTGCTGACCCGACTTCACCTTGGCGAAGTGCACCTGAGCGATCGAGGCGCTCGCCACCGGCACGCGCTCGAACTCGTCGAAGATCGCATCGACCGGCGCGCCCAGCGACTTCTCGATCAGGCCGATCGCCACGTTCGAATCGAACGGCGGCACCTGGTCCTGCAGCTTCGCGAGCTCGTTGGCGATGTCGGGCGGCAGCAGGTCGCGGCGCGTGGACAGCACCTGGCCGAATTTCACGAAGATCGGGCCGAGGCTTTCCAGCGCGAGACGCAGCCGCAAGCCGGGTGGGTCGTCGAAGCGACGGCCGATCGTGGTGATGCGAAGGAGCAACGCCACACGCCGGTCGTTGATCCGGCTCAACATCATCTCGTCCAGGCCGAAGCGGATGACGGTGAAGAAAATCTTGAGAAAACGCAGAAAACGCATGTCTGGGGGGCCTGTTGACTAGCGCGAGCCGCGCGGCGCAGCGCTTTGGCTCCCGCCGCTGGCCTGTGATTTTTGTTCGATTCGCTCGACGCGCTTTTCCACGCGCGCCAACGCATCGCGTGCGCGCGACAGCTCTTCGTTGAAGCCGTCGAGTTCGGCGCGCCGCACGAGCTGTGGATTTTCGTCGAGCAGATATTCCGTGACCGAGCCGAGCACGTTGCGGCCAGTGCGTAGCGCCTGCTCGCCGGCGGCACGCGCGAGCGTGGCGATGCGCGAAGCCGGCGCGTCGCCAATGAGCTTCGCGAGGTCCTCTTCGGGCTCCCAGCGCAGATGCTCGGCGAGCTTGCCGATGACCTGTGCGAACTCGGCATCGCCCTCGATCTTCACGTGCTTCATCACGGCCGTCTGGCCGCCCTGCACGAACGACGAGAGCGCGCCCGCAGGCAGCGATAGCGTCACATCGACGTCGCCTGCATCGTGGTCCTCGACCGCGCCCAGATAGCCGTCCGGCTGCACGAGCAGCGTGAGCATGACGGGCGGGCATGCGAGGCGCGCCGTCTTGCCGGCATAGTGGGCGAGACGCTCGCGTGCCCACGTTTCGCGGGCGAGCAGGTGATTGACGGCAGCGGCGAAGGGCTTGGCGGCAAGAGTCATCGGCATGGAATAAGAAAACCCGCACGGGCACAAGCCCGGGCGGGTTCCTATTGTAACGTTCGAGCCGTCGGATCGCGCCGCCACCCGACCCTGTCCAACACGGCGCGGCGGCTGGCAGGCGACGCACTCCGTGACCTGAATCAAATCACGAAGCGCACCGCCTCCTTGCGGACTCAGTGAGATTCGACTTGCTGGATGCCCGCGAGCAGCCAGCCTTCGCCCGACGTGCGCGACTTCGAGAGATTCCACACCTCGACGAACGGCTCGGCCGGCGCACCCATGGCTTCGCGAATCAGACCGGAGAAGCGCACGCTCGCCAGGTATTCGCTGCCGCGCTCTTCCACGCCGAGCAGGTCCGCGTTGAGCTGCACGACGTCGGTCTGGTTCGGCTGCGCGCCGCGGCCCGCGAGATCGACGCGGATCTCCGCGAACATTTCGGGCGTCGTGAATTCGCGGATATCGTCCATGTTGCCGGCGTCCCACGCGGCCTGCAGGCGCACGAAATAGACCTTCGCGTTACGCACGAAGGCTTCCGTGTCGAAACCGGCCGGGATGGCGGCAGGCGTCTCGATAAGCGGTGTGCTCACCGGATTGGCTTCGGGCGCAAGGTACTGCCCCGTGGGCGGCGCGGTATAGCGCGGCTCCTGCGGCTGATATCCGCCCGTCGATTGATTCAGGCTGTTCGACGAACCGTAGCCACCGCCCGTCTGGTACGCGGGTTCCGCGGCGCGGCGTCGGCTCATGAACTTGCGGATCAACCAGACGGCGATAAAGGCGATGATCGCGATCACGATCATGTTGGCCATCATGCCGGCAAACGCCTCGCCAAGACCGAAGTGCGAAAGCAGCGCGGCGATGCCGAGACCGGCCGCGAGGCCAGCGATCGGTCCGAGCCAGCGATTACGCGCCGGCGCGGCCGCGGGCGTGGGAGCCGGCGTGGCACCCGGGCGCTGGGCGCCGGCCTGCTGCGCGGGATTCGTGGGGCTGGGCTGCGCCGGCGGCGGCGTGGTGCTGCGCTGCGTAGCCGTTGACGACTGCTTGCCGAAACTGCGGCCGCCACCCATGCGGCGAGCCTCCGCGTCGAACGACGCGAGGCTGCCGGCGATCATCACGCCGGCAAGGGCCAGGACGCCGATTCGTCTGGCCCACGATGTTGAAAGCTTTTTGGAAGCATCGATTCGGGGCTCAGACATAGCGGAAATTCCTTTAAAGACAGTAAGTTGGGAACACTAATACTTTGTGCCGACGTGTAAGGCTACCACGCCAGCTGACAAATTGTAATATTTGACGGCGTCGAGGCCGACTTGTTCCATCATCGTCTTGAGTGTTTCCTGATCCGGATGCATGCGGATCGATTCCGCGAGGTACTGGTAGCTGTCGGCGTCCTGTGCAAAGCGCCGGCCAAGCCACGGCAGCACCTTGAACGAATACACGTCGTACGCCTTCTTGAGCGGCTCCCAGACCTTCGAGAATTCGAGCACGAGCACCCGGCCGCCCGGCTTGAGCACGCGGCGCATCTCGGCGAGCGCGGAGTCCTTGTGCGTCATGTTGCGCAACCCGAAAGCCACGGTCACCACATCGAAGTAGTTGTCCGGAAAGGGAATTTTCTCGGCGTCGCACAGAAGTGCCGGTGTGATCACGCCGTTGTCGATGAGGCGGTCGCGGCCCACGCGCAGCATCGACTCGTTGATGTCGGTGTGCCAGACCTCGCCGGTCGGGCCCGCCTTCTTCGCGAACGCCATGGAAAGGTCACCGGTGCCGCCCGCGATGTCGAGCACCTTCGCACCGGGCCGAATGTTCGCCTGGGCGATCGTGAACGCCTTCCACGCGCGGTGCAGCCCGCCCGACATCAGATCGTTCATCAGGTCGTAGTTCGAGGCGACCGAGTGAAACACGCCGGCCACCTTCTTCGCCTTGTCCTGTTCGTCGACTGTCTGATAGCCGAAGTGGGTTTTGCTCATCGCGCTCGTCCTTTCGCGGAAGGGTGTTCTATCTATTGTGATGTGATGCGCCGCGTCTGTCAGAGACGCGGCGGGGCAGGATCGTAACAGGAAGCGTCAGTGGCAGTGGCCATGCGCGGCAGGGGGCGCCGCCATGGGTGCGTCGCGTTCGACGCCCGCCGCCTTCAGTTTGGCGAAATATTCCGCCCAGAGTTCGTCCTGGCGCGTGGCGAGCTCGTAGAGCTGGTCCCACGAATAGATGCCGGTGTTGTGGCCGTCGGAGAAGGTGGGCTGCAGCGCGTAGTTGCCGACGCCTTCGAGCGCGGTAATCGTCACTTCACGCTTGCCTGTCTGTAGCGTTTCCTGGCCGGGGCCGTGCCCGCGCACCTCCGCCGAAGGCGAAAACACGCGCATCAGCTCGAACGGCACGCGGTAGCTCTCGCCGCTCGCATACTGGAGTTCCAGCACGCGCGAGACGGCGTGCACCACGACGCCGCTTGGCACTGGCGTATCGGATTTCAGTCCACTCATGATCGTTCCTGCTGTTGGACGCCTGCCGCCCTGCCTGCTCAGGCCTGCGCCTGTTCGATTTCCTGGCGCACCGCATCGCGCAGCAGCGTGGCCTGCGCGCGGCGCTGGCTCAGCATCGCCTCGGACACCGTGCGCTGGCGCGGTGCCCAGACGGGCAGCGGGAAGTGTGCGTCGTTCGTGAAGCGCGGGATGACGTGCCAGTGCACGTGCGGCACCTGGTTGCCGAGGCTCGCCAGATTCACCTTGGAAGGCTGCATGACGCGGCGCAGCGCACGCTCGACGGCGTACACCGCCCGCATCAAATGCTCCCGGTCGGCCGCGTCCAGGTCCGAGAATTCGGCGACATGCGTATTCCAGATGACCCGGCAAAAGCCGGGATAGTCGACCTCGGCCGTCGCGAGCACGACGCGCATGCGTTCGTCCTGCCACAGCACGTCGCCGCCTTCCTCATTGCAGAATACGCATTTCATCGTCGTCCCCGAACCGGTTCACCGAAAATTGAGCGCTGCCATTAGACCAGCACGCGCTCGATTCCGCCATTGTTCGCGTTCTGAACGTAGTCCGCCATCCAGTTTTCGCCAAGAATGTGGCGGGCGATTTCCACCACGATGTAATCGGCTTCGATGTTGGCGTCTTCGTTGTACCGCGACAGACCCTGGAGGCACGACGGGCAGCTCGTCAGAATCTTGACGTCCTGCGTCGTACCCTGCCCGCCCGCTTCCTGCTGCGTAGCCGGTTGCACCCCATTGGCACCGTTGCCGACGATCGGAATGCCACGCAGCTTCGCCGCGCCCTTGCGGATTTCCTCTTCCTTGCGGAAGCGCACCTGCGTCGAAATGTCTGGGCGCGTAACGGCCAGCGTGCCCGATTCGCCGCAGCAGCGATCGTTCTTCTCGATCTTGTAGCCGTCCTTTTCGGAACCCATCAGTTCGTTGACGAGCTTGACCGGATCCATCGTCTTGATCGGCGTGTGGCACGGGTCGTGGTACATGTAGCGCGTGCCCGTCACGCCATCGAGCTTGATGCCCTTCTCCAGCAGGAACTCGTGGATGTCGATGATGCGGCATCCCGGGAAAATCTTGTCGAATTCATAACCGGCGAGCTGGTCGTAACACGTGCCGCACGACACCACCACCGTCTTGATGTCGAGGTAGTTGAGAGTGTTCGCGACGCGGTGGAACAGCACGCGGTTATCGGTGACGATCTTCTCGGCCTTGTCGTACTGGCCCGAGCCGCGCTGCGGATAGCCGCAGCACAGATAGCCCGGCGGCAGCACTGTCTGCACGCCCGCTTCCCACAGCATGGCTTGCGTCGCCAGACCGACTTGCGAGAACAGACGCTCCGAGCCGCAGCCGGGGAAGTAGAACACCGCTTCCGAATCCACATTCGTGGTCTTCGGGTTGCGGATGATCGGCACGATCTTGTTGTCTTCGATGTCGAGCAGCGCGCGCGCCGTCTTCTTCGGCAGGTTGCCCGGCATCTTCTTGTTGACGAAGTGGATCACCTGCTCGACCACGGCCGGCTTGCCCGTGGTCGCGGGCGGATGCGCCGTCTGCTTCTTCACGAACTTCTTCAGCACTTCGTTGCCGAGGCGCTGCGCCTTGTAGCCTACGCCCATCATCGCGGTACGCGCGAGATTGATGGTCTGCGGGTTCGTGGCGTTCAGGAAGAACATGCCCGCCGCGTTGCCCGCGTTGAACTTCTTCTTGCCCATCTTGCGCAGCAGGTTGCGCATGTTCATCGTCACGTCGCCGAAGTCGATCTTGACCGGGCACGGCGTCACGCACTTGTGGCAGACCGTGCAGTGGTCGGCCACGTCGTTGAACTCGTCCCAGTGCTTGATCGACACGCCGCGGCGCGTCTGCTCTTCGTACAGGAACGCCTCGACCAGCAAAGAGGTCGCGAGAATCTTGTTGCGCGGGCTGTAGAGCAGGTTCGCGCGCGGCACGTGCGTCGCGCACACCGGCTTGCACTTGCCGCAGCGCAGGCAGTCCTTCACCGAATCGGCGATTGCGCCAATGTCGGACTGCTTCATGATGAGCGACTCGTAGCCCATCAGGCCGAACGACGGCGTGTAGGCGTTGCGCAGGTCGGCACCTTCGAGCAGCTTGCCCGCGTTGAAGCGGCCTTGCGGATCGACGCGCTGCTTGTAGGCGCGGAAGTCGGCGATCTCGTCGTCCGTGAGGAATTCGAGCTTCGTGATGCCGATGCCGTGCTCGCCCGAGATCACGCCGTCGAGCGAACGCGCGAGTTTCATGATGCGCGCGACCGCGTGGTGCGCGTCCTGCAGCATCTCGTAGTTGTCGGAGTTGACCGGCAGATTGGTGTGCACGTTGCCGTCGCCGGCGTGCATGTGCAGCGCCACGAACACGCGGCCGCGCAGCACCTTCTTGTGGATCGCCTGGGTCTCTTCGAGGATCGGCTTGAATTCGCCGCCGTTGAAGATCTTGCGCAGTTCCGCGCGGATCTCCTGCTTCCACGAAATGCGCACCGTGCGGTCCTGGGTCACGTGGAAGACGTTGGCGTCCGGCTGTACGTCCACGCGATCGGCGAACTTCTCCGCCAGCGCTTCGTAGCCCAGTTGGACGAGGTAGTGCTGCGCCTCGCGCAGCGACAGGTCAAGCTTTTCGCCCACGAAGGTCCAGCGCTCACGCACGCGCTTGAGCAGGTCGAGCGCCTGCTGCACGCGGTCTTCGAGCAGTTCCGCCGAAGGAATCTCGTTCGCGTCGTCGGTCTTGCCGAGCGGCAGCTTGCCCGCCTTGAAGAACGCTTCGAGCGCATCGACGAGTTGCAGCTTGTTCTTGATCGACAGCTCGATGTTGATGCGCTCGATGCCGTCCGTGTACTCGCCCATGCGGTTGAGCGGGATCACAACGTCTTCGTTGATCTTGAACGCGTTGGTGTGCTTCGCGATCGCGGCGGTACGGCTGCGGTCGAGCCAGAAGCGCTTGCGCGCCTCAGCGGACACCGCGACGAAGCCTTCGCCGCTCTTGCCGTTGGCCATGCGGATGACTTCCGAGGTCGCGGCGGCCACGGCATCGGCGTCGTCGCCGACGATATCGCCGATCAGCACCATCTTCGGAAACGCGTTGCGCTTGCTCTTGGTCGCGTAGCCCACGGCGCGCAGATAGCGCTCGTCGAGATGCTCGAGACCCGCGAGAATCGCGCCGCCCTGCTTCGACGTTTCGAACAGGTAGTCCTTGATCTCAACGATGCTCGGAATCGCCTCGCGCGCCTGGCCGAAGAACTCCAGACAGACCGTGCGCGTATGCGCGGGCATTTTGTGCAGCACCCAGCGCGCGGACGTGATGAGCCCGTCGCAGCCTTCCTTCTGCACGCCCGGCAGACCGGCGAGGAATTTGTCGGTGACGTCCTTGCCGAGACCTTCCTTGCGGAAGCGCTTGCCTTCGATATCGAGCGATTCGGTGCGCAGCAGCTTTTCGCCCGGCGCGTATTCACCGTCGAACCACTTCAGCTCGAAGCGTGCCACGGGGATGTCGTGAATCTTGCCCATGTTGTGGTCGAGGCGCGTGACTTCGAGCCAGTTGCCCTGCGGGTCGACCATCCGCCACCAGGCGAGATTGTCGAGCGCCGTGCCCCACAGCACGGCCTTCTTGCCGCCCGCGTTCATCGCGACGTTGCCGCCGATGCACGACGCATCGAGCGAAGTCGGGTCCACGGCGAACACGAAGCCAGCGGCGTCCGCGGCGTCGGTCACGCGGCGCGTGACCACGCCCGCGCCCGAGAAAATGGTCGCGACCTTGCGGTCCACACCCGGTAGCTCGGTCATCTCGACCGGACCGAGCTGTTCGAGCTTTTCAGTATTGATGACGGCCGAGAACGGCGTGAGCGGCACCGCGCCGCCCGTGTAGCCCGTGCCGCCTCCGCGCGGAATCACGGTGAGGCCGAGTTCGAAACAGGCCTTGATGAGGCCGGCGATCTCGGCTTCGGTATCGGGCGTGAGGACGACGAACGGATATTCCACGCGCCAGTCGGTCGCGTCGGTCACGTGCGAGACGCGTGAGAGGCCGTCGAAGCGAATGTTGTCCTTCTGCGTGCGCTTGCCCAGCACCTTGACGGCGCGGCGGCGCAGGTCGGCCATCTTCTCGAACTCGCCCGCGAAGGCGTCGATGGCGCGGCGCGTAGCGGCGACCAGCGTTTCCACGCGTGCGGCGCGGTCCACGCCTTCCTTGTCCGCATGCTCCCGCAGGTCGGCGCGGCGGCGCTTCTCGATTTCGGCGAGGCGGTGGTTGAGCGCCTCGATCAGGAGCGCGCGGCGCTTCGGGTTGTCGAGCAGGTCGTCCTGGAGGTACGGATTGCGGCGCACGACCCAGATATCGCCCAGCACCTCGTAGAGCATGCGTGCCGAGCGGCCGGTGCGGCGCTCCGCGCGCAGTTCGGCGAGCGCGTTCCAGGCGTCTTCGCCCAGCAAGCGGATGACGATCTCGCGGTCCGAGAAGGACGTGTAGTTATAGGGAATCTCGCGCAGGCGCGGTTCGATGTCGGCGGCCACGGCGGCGGCGGCGCCGTTAGGATCGAAAACTTGAGGTGCGTTCATGGTTGGACGACTCTTTGGGCCAGTCCCGCCCACGGCTCGCGGCCGCTGCGACGGATTCTGACGGGGCGCGTGGGGCGCTATTCTGAAATCTTGTCCGCCTGTGGCAGGCTGCGGACGAAAGGGGTGGGGAAGCACATGGCGGCAACGCTCACGCCGATGGTCCCCCGGCGCTCGGATTTAGCGACACGATCGTGCGTGGCGGGCGTGCCGCTGCGCCGCCGGGCGGGTTACGCGCCGTGCGGGCATCAAATGGGCTGTCCGAGGTTGCCAGTGCATCATCCGATCCTTGTTTCGAAAAAGGATTTTACCGCATGATCCGCACCCGCGCTGACGCCGCGTGGGAACTTGGTGAACACACGAGATTCGCTTGCGTTGACAGGTGGTTCGCGCCGGATTGCGCGCCCTTTGACGATAATTTGCCTTCCGAACGGTCGGTGAATTCCGCAGCCGCAACGTGCACAAGCCGCCCGCCCGCGCCGCCAGAGCGGGAGCCGTTGGCGCTATCATTTACGCTTTCCCGCCCTAAACCCGCGCCCGGCGCGTCCTCGCATGGCTTCCCACGACGATTACCTGAAGACAATCCTCACCGCCCGCGTCTACGACGTCGCCCGCGAGACCGAACTCGAACGCGCCCCGAATCTCTCGGCGCGTCTGCGCAACGCCGTGTTCCTCAAGCGTGAGGACAACCAGCCGGTGTTCTCCTTCAAGCTGCGCGGCGCCTACAACAAGATGGCGCATCTCACGCCCGCGCAACTCGAGCGCGGCGTGATCACCGCGTCGGCGGGCAATCACGCGCAGGGCGTAGCGCTTTCGGCGGCGAAGCTCGGCGTGAAGGCCGTGATCTGCGTGCCCGTCACTACGCCTCAAGTGAAGGTCGATGCCGTGCGCGCCCACGGCGGCGCGACCGTCGAGGTTGTGCAGGCGGGCGAGTCGTACAGCGATGCCTATGCCCACGCCGTGCGTCTGCAGGAAGAGCGCGGCCTGACCTTCGTGCATCCGTTCGACGATCCCTTCGTGATTGCCGGCCAGGGCACCGTGGCGATGGAAGTGCTCAGCCAGCATCAGGCCCCGATTCACGCGATCTTCGTGCCGATCGGCGGCGGCGGGCTGGCTGCGGGCGTGGCGGCCTACGTCAAGGCCGTGCGTCCCGAGATCAAGGTGATCGGCGTGCAGACCGACGACTCCTGCGCGATGGCGCAGTCGATCAAGGCGGGCAAGCGTGTGGAACTCACCGAGGTCGGTCTGTTCTCGGACGGCACGGCGGTGAAGCTCGTGGGCGAGGAAACCTTCCGCCTGTGCCAGCAGTATCTCGATGAAGTCCTGACCGTGGACACCGACGCCCTGTGCGCCGCGATCAAGGACGTGTTCCAGGACACGCGCAGCGTGCTCGAACCCGCCGGCGCACTGGCCGTGGCGGGCGCGAAGCAGTACGCGGAGCGCGAGGGCATCGAAGGGCAAACGCTCGTCGCGATCACCTCGGGCGCGAACATGAATTTCGACCGCATGCGCTTCGTGGCTGAGCGCGCCGAGGTCGGTGAGGCGCGCGAAGCGGTGTTCGCCGTGACGATCCCCGAGGAGCGCGGCAGCTTCAAGCGCTTCTGCGAGCTGGTCGGCACGCGCAGCGTGACCGAGTTCAACTACCGCATTGACGACGCCGAGCGCGCGCACATCTTCGTGGGCGTGCAGATCCGCAACCGCGGCGAGTCGCAGCAGATCGCGAAGACCTTCGTGGATCACGGCTTCCCGACCGTCGACCTCACCGGCGACGAACTCTCGAAGCAGCACATCCGCTACATGGTGGGTGGGCGCTCGCCGCTCGCGCACGACGAGCGTCTGTTCCGCTTCGAATTCCCCGAGCGGCCGGGCGCGCTCATGCGCTTTCTCTCGTCGATGGCGCCGAACTGGAATATCAGCCTCTTCCACTACCGCAACCAGGGCGCCGACTACAGCTCGATTCTGGTGGGCATTCAGGTGCCCGCAGCGGAAGACGCAGAATTCCGCCGATTCCTCGCGACGCTCGGTTATCCGCACTGGGAAGAGACGGTCAATCCGGCGTATCGGCTCTTCCTCGCGTAACCGGCGGCCATCGTGTCCGTTTCGCTCTCCGACAAGCTCGTCGTCGCCATTTCGTCGCGTGCGCTCTTCGATTTCGAGGAAGAAAACCACGTGTTCGAGGCCGGCGACCTGCAAGCCTACGAGGCGCTCCAGCGCGAGCGCCTGAACGTGCCAGCGCGGCCGGGCGTGGCGTTCGCGCTGATCCGCAAGCTGCTCGCGCTCAATAACGGCGCGCATCACGTGGAAGTCGTGATCCTCTCGCGCAGCGACCCCATCAGCGGGCTGCGCGCGTTCAGTTCGTGCCGCGAGCACAAGCTCGACATCCAGCGCGGCGTGTTCACGCGCGGGCGCGAGCCCTGGCATTACCTCAAGCCGCTCAACGCGTCGCTGTTTCTCTCCGCGAACCCGGCGGACGTGAAGAGCGCGCTCGACGCCGGATTCCCCGCCGCACGCGTCTTTCCCGAATCGGCGACAATGGCGGAACGCAACGCGCACGAGATTCGCATTGCGTTCGACGGCGATGCGGTGCTGTTTTCCGACGAAGCCGAGCAGATCTTCCAGCGCGACGGCCTCGGAGCCTTCGTGAGCCACGAGCGCGACAACCGCGAACTGCCGCTCGCGCAAGGGCCGCTGCAGCCGCTGCTGGCAGCGCTCAACCGCCTGCAGAAGCTCGCCGACGCGAACGCGCAAATGCGCATCCGCACCGCCCTCGTCACCGCGCGCTCGGCGCCTGCGCACGAACGCGCAATCCGTACGCTGATGGCCTGGAACATCGAGATCGACGAAGCGATGTTCCTTGGCGGACTCGACAAGGGCCCGTTCCTGCGCGAGTTCGAACCCGATTTTTTCTTCGACGACCAGATCCGCCACTGCGAATCCGCGCGCTCGGTCACGGCCACCGGGCACGTGGCAAGCGGCGTGACCAATCTCGCAACCGAAGCCAACGCATCATGACTCCCGACCAATCTCCGCTCGGCAAGGCCTCCACCTACACCGAGCAATACGACGCCTCGCTCCTGTTCCCGATTCCTCGCGCCGGCGCGCGCGAGCAGATCGGCATTGGCGCGCAACTGCCCTTCTTCGGCAGCGATATCTGGAACGCCTACGAGCTTTCGTGGCTGAACGCGCGCGGCAAGCCGCAGATCGCGATCGCCACGTTCTTCATTCCCGCCGACTCGCCGAACATCATCGAATCGAAGTCGTTCAAGCTCTATCTGGGTTCGTTCGCGCAAACGCCGTTCGAATCCGCCGATGTGGTGCGCGACACGATCAAGCGCGACGTGACGGCGGCGTGCGGCGCATCGGTTTCGGTGCGGCTCGAGCAGCCGGGCGCGTTCGGCAAGATCCCGTTCGAGGAATTCGAAGGACTCTCGCTCGATCGCCTCGATCTCGATACGGAGATCTATCATCCGGAACCGACGCTTCTGAAAGCGGCTTTCGACGAAGCGCCGGTTGAGGAAACGCTGATCTCGAACCTGCTCAAGTCGAACTGCCCCGTGACGGGCCAGCCCGACTGGGGCAGCGTGCAGATTCACTACGTCGGGCCGCAGATCGATCAGGCGGGCCTGCTGCGCTACATCATCTCGTATCGCAATCACACCGGTTTTCACGAGCAATGCGCCGAGCGCATCTTCATGGACATCCTGCGCGAGTGCAAACCGGACCGGCTCGCTGTCTACGCGCGCTATACGCGGCGCGGCGGCCTCGACATCAATCCGTTTCGCACCAACTTCAACATGCCGATGCCGGATAACGCGCGGCTTGCGCGCCAGTAAGCGGCGGAATATCGCAGAAGTCTGTAAAAAAACGCGCCGCAAAAGCGGCGCGTTTTTCATTGGCGTTTCAGCCGAGCTTAATGCGGCAACTCAGCCGCCCCCATGCGCCGCGCAATCACAGCAGTACGCTGCGCGAGATACGCCGAGTTGCGATGCTCATCGAAGTACTTGGGACGCGGCAGCATGACCGCGAGCCGCGCCGACTGCCACGGCGTGAGCTTCGCCGCCGTCGTGCGGTAGTAATAGCGCGCGGCGGCTTGCGCGCCGTACACGCCGTTGCCCCACTCCACCGAATTCAGATAGATCTCGAAGATGCGCTCTTTGTCGAGCAGCGTCTGCAGCATCCACGTGATGATGAACTCCTGGCCCTTGCGGATATAGCTCTGCTCGCGCGAGAGGAACAGGTTGCGCGCGAGCTGCTGCGTGATGGTCGAGCCGCCGCGCACGATATGGCCGCGCTTCTTGTTCTTCTCCCAGGCCTGGAGGATGGCGTCGGTTTCGTAGCCGTTGTTGTTGACGAAGTTTGCGTCCTCGGACGCGATGATCGCGCGCTTCAAATTGCGCGAGATCTGGTCGTACGGGACCCACTCGTGCTGGATCGAAAGATCGGGGCGGTCTGAGGAAAGACGCGCGGCGTCGGTGCGCATGAACGCGGTGGATTGCGGATCGACGAAGTTCCAGAGCGCGATTTGCGCGAAGTAGACGAGCTGCGTGGCGATCCACGCAATCGCAAACACCGAGACGATCCAGGTAAGCCAGCGCAGCGCGCCGGGGCGCTTTCGGGACTGCGTGCGCCGCCCGCTACCGCTCGCGAGCGACGCAGCTTGCGCACCGATGGCCTGCCTGCGCATGGCGTCGTCTCCGTTGTCTGCGAGAGGCGCTGAGCGTTACGCGGCTTGTGCGGCGAGTTGCGCGCGCAACGCCGCCAGCACCGGCGCGCCCTCGGGGCGCACGCCGCGCCACACGAAGAACGATTCGGCGGCCTGCTCGACCAGCATGCCGAGGCCGTCGGCCGCGCGCGCGCCGAGTGCTTGCGCGTGGCGCATGAACACGGTGGGCTGCGCGCCGTACATCATGTCGTAGGCGAGCGTGCCCGTGCCGAACGCGCGCTCGTCGCACTCGGGCAAGGCCGCGTCGAGACTGCCCGCCGTCGCGTTCACGATCACGTCGTAGGGCTTGGGATCAACAGCCTCAGGACCGCCACCGTTCAGGAGACAGCCGAACTCGCCCGCCGCGCCTGCGAACTGCTCGATGAGCGCGTGCGCCTTGGGCGCCGTGCGGTTCACGATGGTGATCTCGCGCGGACGGCGCTCGAGCATCGGCAGCACGACGCCGCGCGCCGCGCCGCCCGCACCGAGCAGCAGCACGCGCGCGCCTGCGAGCGAAACGCCGAGGTTCACCTCGATGTCGCGCACCAGGCCGAAGCCGTCGGTGTTGTCGCCGAAAATGCCTTCTGCGTCGAAGCGCAGTGTATTGACCGCGCCCGCCGCTGCCGCACGCGGCGAGAGCTTATGCGCAAGCGCGTGCGCTTCCAGCTTGAAAGGCACGGTCACGTTCAGGCCGCGACCGCCCGCCGCCCGAAACGCCTCCACGTGCTCGACGAAAGCGTCGAGCGGCGCGAGCAGGCGGTCGTATTCGACGCGCTCGCCCGTTTGCAGCGCGAACTGCGCGTGGATGAACGGCGACTTGCTGTGCGCCACCGGATTGCCGACCACTGCGTAGCGGTCCGCCTGTGAGTCGCTAACGCTCATTCGCGCGGCTCCGTAGCGTGCTGTTCGCTCGATTGTTCTTCTGCGGCGGGCGCATCGCTCGCCGGCTCGCCTTCGACTTCGTCTGCTTCCGCGACCGCTTCCGCTTCACTTTGCGCGGATTCGTCGGCGGCTTCGATCAGCTCTTCGTCTTCGCCCGAGTCCTCCTCGGCCTGCTCGCCACTCGTCACGACGGGCGCGTCGAGCACGCGCAGCATGCGCACCGAAGCCTCGATGGTCAGCTCGTCGATCGACAGCACTTCCATCATCAGGCGCGTGCCACGCGCGTGCACGCCAAGCGCGGGCACGTGCATGAGCAGCGGCACTTCTTCAAAGCGCACGAGGTCGTCCTTCACGACGCTCGCCGGGAATTCGCGGCGCGCCTCGCGGCCGCCCTCACCGAGCATTTCCTGCTGGAGCCAGCGCAGGCACCAGAAGTACTCCATGCGGCGCTGGTGATCGGCGTAAGCGGTATAGGTTTCGTCGAAGCCCTGCACAACGGCGAAGAGATCGGCGTCCTTGGGCTTGAACGGCGCGACGAGCTTGGCGGCCACGCCATGCTCCACGCACGCGAGCAGCTGCCACTGGTTCACGAGGTCGACATAGCGGCGCAGCGGCGACGTGCTCCACGCATATTGCGCGACGCCGAGACCTTCGTGCGGCGCGGCGTTGGTCTGCATGCGCGTGCGCTTGGGTCCGGTCGGCGCACCGAACGCGCGCTGCGAGCGATAGATGCCCGGCACGCCATGATCGTGCAGGAAAGCGCCCCACGTGGAGTTCGCGAGAATCGCCAGCTCAGCGACGATCATGTCCAGCGGCGAGCCGCGGCGGCGCGGCGAGATGGTGACATGCTCGCCTTCCACGTAGAAGTTGAAGTCGGTGTTGCGCTGGACTTCGCGACGCAGGCCGTAACCGGCGCGCGCCTGCTGGCGCTTCTCGAACAGCGCCTGGGCGAACGGCCACAGCACAGCGATGTCTTCCTTGTGCGGATACTCGCCGGTGCCCGCCGCGAGCGTCTCTTCGGTGACGACTTCGTCGAGCGTGTTGTGACGCAGGTTGTTCTTCACGAACACGCGCTCGGCGCGCGTTTCGGTCGCGACGATCTCCTGCGTCTCGCGGTTCACGATGCAGTAAAGCGAGAGCGCCGGACGCAGGCCGCCTTCCTTGAGCGTGAACGCGTCGACGAAATCGTCGGGCATCATCGTGATCTTGTCGCCGGGCATGTAGACCGTCGAAAGACGCGTGCGCGCGATCATATCCGCCGTGTCGCCGCGCTGGATGCCAAGCGCCGGCGCCGCAATGTGAATGCCGATACGCACGCGGCCATCGGCCAGATGCTCGATGGAAAACGCGTCGTCGATTTCGGTCGTGGTGACGTCGTCGATCGAGAAGGCCTGCACGTGCTCGGCGGCATCGGGCAGATCCTCGGGCAGCGTGCCTACTTCGACGGGCGGGAAGCCCGTGCCGTGCGGGAAGAAGTCCGCGAGGAAGCGCGCCTCGTGCAACGCGCGCGGCGAGGCGATGCCGCCGTTTTCGAGCATGAGGCGCGGCATCGAAATGCCGCGCGCGGCGGCCGCTGCTTCGAGTGCCTTGTATTCGATCGAATTCTTGTCGGGCTTCGTGAGCAGGCCGAGCGCTTTGCCCTTGAATGCCTCGGGCAAACCACCCGCCTTCAGCTCATCTTCGTAGCCGGCCTGAACCAGCGCCTGCTGACGCTTGCGCTCGAGCGAGGCGAGCGCCATCTTGAGCTGCTCTTCGGGCGCGCGCTGATACTGCCCGCGTCCCTTGCGGCGGAAATACACGGGTGAACCATGCAGGCGCAGCACGAGCGCGGCGCGCTCGACCGGGCCGTAGGTTTCGCCGAAGTACTCGCTCGCGAGCGCGGTATAGGCGAATTCCTCGGCGGGCGCGCATTCCCACAGGAAATCGAGATCGATCTCCTCGGCGGCGGCGTCCGCCTGCTCCAGCAGTTCGCTCGCAGCCGGCTTCTCGAACTCGATCAGCACATCTTTCGCACGCACCTTGGCGCGCCGCCCGCCGGGCAGCTCGACCTGAAACGCATCGCCCTGCTTCGACAGCACGCTGCCGGCCTTGAAACTGCCCGATTCCTCAAAGAAAACGTTCACTCAATACTCTCGTTCAGACTTGCTTCGACCGCCGGCGCGGCGCGCGGGCGGTACTGTATACATATAGGCGTTCGCACGCATCAGGCGGCGTCGCAGAAACGGATCACTTCGTCGACGTAATCTGCGAACTCGCTGATGCCATGATCGCTGCCTTCGATCAGGTGTGTGGGCACACCCGGATAGTGCGCGAGCATCTCGCGGTAATCGAGCACTTCGTCGCCGGTCGCGGCCATCAGATAGTAGCGCGCAGGTTGCGTCACAGACGTAACGGCCAGCGCGCGCAATTCTTCCAGATGACGCGGTTCGACGACGATGCTGCCGCCGCCGTGCCAGAGCGGCTGCTCGCCTAGATACTTCGACAGATCGCGGTCGGGCACCACGGCGGGGTTCAACAGCGCCGCGCGCCAGCCGTGCTTTTCGGCGAGATGCGTGGCGAAGTAGCCGCCGAGCGAGCTGCCGATGAGCGTGACGCGCTCGCCCGGCTTGCGTTGTGCACCGATCTCTTGCTCGGCAAGCGCAATGGCTTCCTGCGGCGAAACCGGCAACGTCGGGCACAGCCATTCGCCGCCGCGGCCCAGCTCGGCCATGCGCGCCGCCAGGAGGCGCGCCTTGAACGACTGGGGCGACGAGCGAAAGCCGTGCAGATAGACGATCACGCCGCGCTCCGAGCCGAGAGCGCGTCGAGCAGCTTTTGATGCACGCCGCCGAAGCCGCCGTTGCTCATCACGAGCACCTGGTCGCCGGGGCGCGCGGCTGCGACGACCGCCTTCACGAGCGCTTCGAGATCGTGGAACGCACGGGCTTTCTCACCGAGCGGCGCAAGCGCGCCGGCGAGATCCCAGCCGAGCGCGTCCTTGCCGCTTTGCGCGCCGTAGCCGAACACGAGGTCGGCGTCGGCGAGACTGGCGGGCAACTGCGCTTTCATCACGCCGAGCTTCATCGTGTTCGAGCGCGGCTCGAGCACGGCGAGGATGCGCGTGTTTTCGTGGCCTACGCGTGTGCGCAGACCGGCGAGCGTCGTTTCGATTGCCGTGGGATGGTGCGCGAAGTCGTCGTAGACGGTCACGCCGTCCACGCTGCCGCGCACTTCCATGCGGCGCTTCACGTTGCGGAATGTGGCAAGCGACTGCGCTGCCTGCGCGGGCGGCACGCCGACGCTACGCGCGGCGGCAATCGCCGCGAGCGCGTTCAGGCGGTTGTGCTCGCCCTGGATCTGCCAGTCCACCACGCCCACGCGTTCGCTGTTGTGATACACGGCGAAGCGCTCGTCCACGGCCACGCCGTCTTCCGCGGGAAGCGCCTGCCAGCCGCCATCCACGCCGAAGCGCTCCACGTCGCTCCACACGCCGCGCGTGAGCACGCGCTCGAGCGCATCCGAGCGGCCATTCGTGACGACGCGGCCCACGCCCGGAATCGTGCGCACGAGGTGATGGAACTGCGTTTCGATCGCAGCGAGATCCGGAAAGATGTCGGCGTGATCGAATTCGAGGTTGTTGAGCAGCGCCGTGCGCGGACGGTAATGAACGAACTTCGAGCGCTTGTCGAAGAACGCCGTGTCGTACTCGTCGGCTTCGATCACGAAGAAGCTCGAATCGGTCAGGCGCGCCGAAACGCCGAAGTTCAGCGGCACGCCGCCGATCAGGAAGCCAGGATTGAGGCCTGAGTCTTCGAGCAGCCACGTGAGCATCGAGCTCGTGGTGGTCTTGCCGTGCGTGCCCGCCACCGCGAGCACCCACTTGTCGCGCAGCACATGCTCGCCGAGCCACTGCGGACCCGACGTGTACGGCAAGCCGCGATTGAGGATCTCCTCCATCAGCGGATTGCCACGCGTGACCACGTTGCCGATCACATAGAGATCGGGATTGAGTTCGGTCTGGCTCGCGTCGTAACCCTCGATGAGGCGGATGCCCTGCGCTTCGAGCTGGGTGCTCATCGGCGGGTACACGCCGGCGTCGCAGCCGGTCACCGTGTGGCCCGCGCTGCGCGCGAGCACCGCGAGTCCGCCCATGAACGTGCCGCAGATGCCGAGGATATGGATGTGCATAAGCCTGTCGCGCCGCGCGGGCGTCGTGAACGCGTCGATCGGTTTGATCGGTTGAAAAGGATGGAGAAGCTGGAACGACGGCAGTCCTGCCCCGCCGCAGCAAGACGGGTATTGTACCCGAGGCCCCGAGCCCTATTGACGCAACCTCGGCCCCCGCGCCGACGGAAAATCCCAGGGCACCCCGGCAGTGGGCGCGGCTCAGTGGCCGCCGTCAGGAGCCCAGGGCGATCTCTAGTATCATTAGAAGATGGTTCGCAGATCACATTTCGATCCCCAGCGCGTGCGCGAGGAAATCGCCATCGCGGCAGCAAGGATGATCGCCGAGGACGGCCTCGACTACGCCACCGCCAAACGCAAGGCAGCCCGGCAGGTGGTGGGGGAAACGCGCATCGAAGGCACCTGGTTGCCCGACAACGATCAGATCGAGGAAGAGATCCGCGAATATCAGGCCCTCTTTCAGAGCGACAGCCAGCCGGCCGTGCTGCGGCGCCTGCGCGAAATCGCGCTGGATTGGATGCAGCGGCTCCAGGCGTTCAACCCGTTCCTGACCGGCGCGGTGCTCAACGGCACGGCGGGCGAGCACTCCGACATCCATCTGCAGATTTTTTGTGACAACGCGAAGGATGTCGCGATCTGGCTCCTGAATGCGAACGTGCAGTACGACGTGTCGGAAACCCGCCATTTCGCGGCGCGCGGCTTCGTGGAAACGCTCAGCTTCATGTGGCGTCCGTCACGCGCCGAAGAGCCGGTAGGCATACACGTTGCGCTCTACAATACGGACGACTTGCGCGGCGCCGTGCGCGCCGACGCGCGTGGCAGGCTGCCACGCGCCAACGCGCAAGCCCTCCAGGCGCTGATTGACGAGAGCGGCGCCACTTCTTCCACAACCTGAAAACGGCAGCGATGAATACGAAGCGGATTCTGGCCGGCGTGGCAGTGGCGGCAATCGCCGCAGGCGGCGGCATACTGGCTGGGCATTGGGCCACGAGCGGCAGCGCCGACGCGGCGTCGGTGAGCAGCAACACGGCTTCGGCGAGCGGCAAGCAGAATGCGGTCGGCCAGCTCTGGTCGGCGGCGGTCACGAACCCGGACGGCAAGGCGCAATCGCTCGCCATCTACAAAGGCCGGCCGATCGTGGTCAACTTCTGGGCCTCGTGGTGCGGTCCGTGTGTCGAGGAAATGCCGGAGCTTTCCGTGCTCCAGCGTGAGTACGCGAAGAAGGGCATTCAGTTCGTCGGCGTGGGCGTGGATTCGGCGACGAACATCAAGGCGTTCCTCAAGAAGGTGCCTGTCGATTACCCGATCTACATCGCCGGATTTGGCGGCGCGGACGTCGCGCGCGCGTTCGGCAACAACGCGGGCGGCTTACCTTACACGGTGGTAATCGACGCGAACGGCGCCGTTCGTGCGACAAAATTAGGGCAAATCAAGCCGGACGAGCTTCGGCGCACGCTCGACGCGCTTTGACGCAGCAGATCGTCTGACAAGATCTTAAGCGTCGTATCGCTGGTTTTACCGTGAAAATCCTGTCATTTGGCTGAAGATCGACCCAGACCCTCGTAGCAAGAGGTTGTCAGGGCCATATCCCCTTATCGGAAAACTACACAAATTTCTCTAATCGGCGCTAAAGTTCGCGCAATTCCACGGAAAAACAAGCGACCATGACGCGACTGCTGGTTCTGCACGGCCCCAACCTCAATCTTCTCGGCACCCGGGAACCGGAGGTCTATGGGCGCGTGACGCTGCCGCAGATCGACCAGGCGCTTTCGGACCGTGCAGCGGACGCCGGCGTCGAGCTCGCGACCTTCCAGAGCAACCACGAAGGCGCGCTGGTCGACCGCATTCAGTCGGCCCGCACCGAGCAAACCGACTTCATCCTGATCAATCCGGCCGCGTACACGCATACGAGCGTCGCGATCCGGGATGCGCTGGCAGGCGTCGGCATCCCGTTCGTCGAGATTCACCTGTCGAACGTGCATCGCCGCGAGGCCTTCCGGCATCACTCGTATTTTTCCGACCAGGCCGAAGGTGTGATTTGCGGCCTCGGCTGGAAGGGTTATCTCTACGCGCTCGAATACGCGCTCGACCGGCTCGCTGCCCGGTCGGCGACCTGATTCCCGCGCCGGATGACCGTCAATACCTGAACAACAACCCGTGTCGGGACGCGCGCGCCCCGGCACTTCACGTATTCAAAGTAAAAGGGGCTGCACCATGGATCTACGTAAGCTGAAGACTCTGATCGACCTCGTCTCCGAATCGGGCATCTCGGAGCTCGAAGTGACCGAGGGTGAAGGCAAGGTGCGCATCGTCAAGAACGCGCCGCCCGTTTACGTGCAGGGTCCCGCGCAATATGCAGCGCCGGCCATGGGCGCTCCGCTCGCCGCGCCCGCCCATGTCGGCGAAGCCGCCGCAGCGGCTCCCGCCGCGCCCGCCGTGCCGCAAGGCCACGTCGTGACCTCGCCGATGGTGGGCACGTTCTACCGCGCGCCGTCGCCGGGCGCCGATCCGTTCGTCCAGGTTGGCGACACGGTCAAGGAAGGCCAGACGCTTTGCATCATCGAAGCGATGAAGCTGCTCAACGAGATCGAGTCGGACACGGCCGGCGTGGTCAAGGAAATCCTCGTCGAGAACGGCCAGGCAGTTGAATACGGCCAGCCGCTCTACGTGATCGCCTAAGCTTTTCTGCGCGCGGCGGCGGCCTTCTTTTTCGGCCGCGCCGCGTTTGTCGCGTTTGGCGCCCCATGATGGCGACGCGCGCGACCGATCCTCTGAGGCGTTTGCACATACGACTTGCGACGCCCATTGATGAGTCGAATACCCACCATGTTTGAAAAAATCCTCATTGCCAATCGTGGCGAAATCGCGCTCCGCATCCAGCGCGCGTGCCGCGAACTCGGCGTCAAGACGGTCGTCGTCTATTCGGAAGCCGACAAGGAAGCCAAGTACGTGAAGCTCGCGGACGAGGCGGTCTGTATCGGCCCGGCGCCTTCGAACCTGAGCTATCTGAACATGCCGGCGCTCATCAGCGCGGCCGAAGTCACCGACGCAGAAGCGATCCACCCCGGCTACGGCTTCCTCTCCGAGAACGCCGACTTCGCCGAACGTGTGGAGCAGTCGGGCTTCACGTTCATCGGCCCGCGCCCGGAAACGATCCGCATGATGGGCGACAAGGTCACGGCGAAGCAGACCATGATCAAGACCGGCGTGCCCTGCGTGCCGGGCTCGGAAGGCGCACTGCCCGACGATCCGAAAGAAATCGTGAAGATCGCGCGCGCGATCGGCTACCCCGTCATCATCAAGGCGGCGGGCGGCGGCGGCGGACGCGGCATGCGCGTCGTGCACACGGAAGCGGCACTCGTGAACGCGGTCAACATGACCCGCGAAGAAGCCGGCCGTGCGTTCGGCAACCCGCAGGTCTACATGGAGAAGTACCTCGAGAACCCGCGTCACATCGAGATCCAGATTCTCGCGGACTCGTTCAAGAACGCCGTGTGGCTCGGCGAGCGCGACTGCTCCATGCAGCGCCGCCACCAGAAGGTGATCGAGGAAGCGCCGGCGCCGGGCATCGCGCGCCGCCTGCTCGATCGCATCGGCGACCGTTGCGCCGACGCGTGCAAGAAGATGGGCTACCTCGGCGCGGGCACGTTCGAGTTCCTCTACGAAAACGGCGAGTTCTACTTCATCGAGATGAATACGCGCGTGCAGGTCGAGCACCCGGTCACCGAGCTGATCACGGGCATCGACATCGTGCAGGAGCAGATCCGCATTGCCGCGGGCGAGAAGCTCTCGTTCCGCCAGCGCGACATCCAGCTGAAAGGCCACGCGATCGAGTGCCGTATCAACGCGGAAGATCCGTTCAAGTTCACGCCGTCGCCGGGCCGTCTCACGTCGTGGCACATGCCGGGTGGCCCTGGCGTGCGCGTCGACTCGCATGCCTACAATGGCTATTTCGTGCCGCCGAACTATGATTCGATGATCGGCAAGCTGATCACCTACGGCGCCACGCGCGAGCAGGCCATTCAGCGCATGCGCATCGCGCTCTCGGAAATGGTGGTCGAAGGCATCTCGACCAACATCCCGCTGCACCGCGAGCTGATGCTCGACGCGAAGTTCGTCGAGGGCGGCACGAGCATTCACTACCTCGAAAGCCGTCTGGCCGAACGTCAGGCAGTGAAGAAGGACGAAGCGTAATTCATGAGCTACAGGGAACTGATCGTCGAGCTGGATCGTGAGCGCGCGGAAGAACTCTCCGACGCGCTGATCGAGCTTGGCGCCCTCTCGGTGTCGGTGGAAGACGCCGACGCCGACACGCCCGACGAGCAACCGCTCTTCGGCGAGCCGGGCCTCACCCCCGATCGCACCGCGTGGCAGCATTCGCGCGTGATTGCGCTGATCGCCGCCGATCAGGATCCCGCCGTGCTGCTCGCGGCCGCTTCGAACGAGCTGGGTCTCACTGAAACGCCGAAGTTCTCGCTGCGCGAAGTCGAGGAGCAGGACTGGGTGCGTTTGACGCAATCGCAGTTCGACCCGATCCAGATCGGCGAGCGCATCTGGGTCGTGCCGTCGTGGCACGATGCCCCGGACCCGAACGCACTCGTGCTGGAACTCGACCCGGGCCTCGCATTCGGCACGGGCAGCCACCCGACCACGCGTTTGTGCATGGAGTGGCTCGAACAGCACGTGCAGCCCGGCAATTCGCTGCTCGACTATGGCTGCGGTTCGGGCATCCTCGCGATCCTCGCGCAGAAGTGCGGTGCGAATCCGGTGATCGGCATCGACATCGACCCGCAGGCCGTCGAGTCGGCGCGCCATAACAGCGAGCGCAATCGCGCCCAGGTCACCTATGGCCTGCCCGACGACTGCCCCGCTGGCGAGTTCGACATCGTCGTCGCCAACATTCTGTCGAACCCGCTCAAGCTGATGGCCTCGATGCTTTCCTCGCGCGTGAAGCCGGGCGGTCGCATCGCACTTTCGGGCATCCTCGCGCGCCAGGCAGAGGAAGTCGCGCAGGTGTACGCGCAGTGGATCGACATCTCGGTCTGGCGCGAACACGAAGGCTGGGTCTGCCTCGCGGGCACGCGGCGCGCGTAATCCCATTCCCCTCCGATCAGGCTCGCGCGAGCCTGATCGCGCCCCAAGCGGCAAGACCGAAGTCGTAGACTGCCGTGGATTGCCAGTAGAATGCGGGTATCACCAATCCTCCGGTCTACCCAGATCCTCGGCCCACATGCTTCTGGCAACGCGCTGCCCCTTCTGTGAAACCGTATTCCGCGTCCAGCCCACGCAGCTCGCCGTGCGGCGCGGCCTCGTGCGTTGCGGACATTGTCAGGAAGCGTTCGACGCGTCGGGCAGTTTGTACGAGATGCCCGAAGGCGGCGACTTCACGCGCGCCGTGCCCGTTGCTGCCGAAATCGCGGCCAGCCTGACCTCGCCGCCATCGGAGCCTGCTTCACACGCTGCTGCGCCCTCAGCATCGCAGTTCAATACGCAAAGTTCCCAGACGGCTCAGCCTGCAGCAGGCGCGCCGTCGCAAGAGCCGCCTCCGCAGCTGAGCGCCACACCCAATTTCACGAATCGCACCTGGGACCCGTGGGCGCCGCCGGAGAACAGCCAGCTCGATCCGAGCCTGAAATACAAGGCCGACAAAATGCCGGGGCCGGGCTTTGCCCATGGCGCCACGCCGGGTGTCACGCCCGGCGTCGAGTCGCGGATCATCTTCGACGACGAACCGACGCTTAGCCGCGCGCCACAAGATGCACCGCCTGCGCCGGCGTCATCAGCGCAGGCGGCGCCAGCAGCCGCAGCAGCACCGGTGCCCCAGCAGCCCGCAGCCGCAGAGCCCTTCCCGCCCGCCGAGCGCTGGACGCGCAGCGAGCCGAACCTGGGCAAGAGCGGCCCGGCCGAGCCGACCTTTTCGGCGAACGAAGCATCTGCTGCGGCGCGCCTGACCGATCCCGAGCCCGCGCTCGGCCCGCGCACCCGCGAAGCCGCACCCGAGCCCGCATTCAGCGCGCTCTCGCCCAACGACGGCGCCTCACCGTTCGCCGTCACCCGCGAAGCGCCAGCCCGAGCGCGCGGCTCGCGCGGCATCGTCTGGCGCATTCTCGGCACGCTCATCGCCATTCTGTTGCTTGCGCTGCTGGTCGTGCAGCTCGCGTGGTGGCAGCGCGAAACGGTCATGGTCTACTGGCCCGACTCGCAGCCGCTCTATCAGCAGGCGTGCGAGCAACTTGGCTGCCGCGTGCTGCCGCCGCGCGACATCGACGGCCTGCTGGTCGAGCCGTCCGATCTGCGCCAGGTCGACAACGAGCCGCATCACCTCGAACTGAAGGTGCCGCTGCGCAACCGCTTCAACGTGGCGCTCGCGTACCCCGCCATCGAGCTTTCGCTGCTCGACAGGCAGAACAACATCGTCGTGCGTCGCGTGCTGTGGCCGCAGGACTACGTCACGCCCGGCACGTCCATTGAAGCCGGTCTGCCCGCACGCACCACGCAGACCATGATCGTGCGGCTCGATACGGGCGACGTGGTGGCGTCGAACTTCCGCATCGAAATTTTCTACCCCTGATTTTCCGTCTTTGCGCGGGCGCACTGGCGTGCCCCGCGCGTTTCCCGGCGTCCCGCTTCGCGCGGGCGCGCCATTCACCACAACATGCATTCCCGGAGAGCAAATCATGAGTCAAGTCACGCTAGGCGGTAACCCGATCGACGTCGCCGGCACGTTCCCGAGCGTCGGCCAGAAGGCCCCGGCGTTCTCGCTCGTCGGCAAGGATCTGAAGCCTGTCTCGCTCGCCGATTTCGCCGGCAAGCGCAAGGTACTGAACATCGTCCCGAGCCTCGACACGCCGACCTGCGCCACCTCCACGCGCAAGTTCAACGAAGCCGCGGCTGGCCTGAGCAACACCGCAGTCGTCGTGATCTCGGGCGACCTGCCGTTCGCCGCTACGCGCTTCTGCACGACCGAAGGCATCGCCAACGTCGTGACGGCCTCGACCTTCCGCGGCCATGAATTCGCGCAAGCCTATGGCGTGGACGTGACGAGCGGCCCGCTCACCGGCCTGACCGCGCGCGCCGTCGTCGTGCTCGACGAAAACGACAACGTCCTGCACGCCGAGCGCGTGAGCGAAATCAAGAACGAACCGAACTACGACGCCGCACTCGCCGCGCTGAAGTAATCCGGCGGCGGCGCACACTCTCAGAGCCTTCGTTTCGAGGCCGGTGCGCCGCCCCTCCCCCTACCACGCCCTACAGGAATTCCCGCCTTGGCTACGCTGATCTGCGGCTCGCTCGCCTACGACAACATCATGACCTTCGAAGGTCGCTTTCGGGAGCACATCCTGCCCGAGCAGGTGCACATCCTGAACGTGAGCTTTCTCGTGCCGACGATGCGCCGCGAGTTCGGCGGCTGTGCCGGCAACATCGCGTACTCGCTGCATCTGCTTGGCGGCGACGCGCGCATCATGGCGACGCTTGGCGCCGCCGACGCGCGCCCCTACCTCGAACGCCTCGACACGCTCGGCCTTTCGAAGGCGCACGTGCGCGTGCTGGACGACACGTGGTCCGCGCAGGCGATGATCACGACCGACCTCGAGAACAACCAGATCACCGCGTTCCACCCGGGCGCGATGATGCAATCGCATTTGAACCGCGCCGACGAAGCGCCCGGCATCAAGCTCGGCATCGTCGCGCCGGACGGCTTCGACGGCATGGTTCAGCACGTCGAGCAGTTCGCGAAGGCTGGCGTGCCGTTTATCTTTGATCCGGGTCAGGGTCTGCCGCTCTTCGACGGTGCGTCGTTGCGACGCGCAATTGAACTTGCGACCTACGTAGCGGTCAACGACTACGAAGCCAACCTTGTCAGCCATCGCACCGGCTGGTCGTTCGACGAAATCGCCAGCCATGTCGACGCGCTGATCATCACGCGCGGCGAGCACGGCTCGCAGATCTACCACGGCGGCAAGATCGAGGAGATTCCTCCGGTCAAGGCCGCTCAGGTGCTCGACCCGACCGGTTGCGGCGACGCTTTCCGCGGCGGCCTGCTCTACGGCATCGAGAACGGCCTCGACTGGGCAACCACTGGGCGTCTCGCAAGCCTGATGGGCGCGCTCAAGATCGAGCATCTCGGTCCGCAAAACTATGCGCCCACGCGGGCGCAGATCAACGAACGGTTCAAGGAGGCATTCGGGTACGAACTGCCGAACTGAACGCGGGAGCCGCACACGAACGGCTCCCATTGGAGCTACGGGAATGAAAATAACAAGTCGTCTGATGGTTGCAGCCGTGATCGCGGGGTCGCTCGTGATGTCGGGCTGCGCGTATAACAGCAGTTCCGCCGATGTGTACACGGCCTCGCAGGCCCAGCGCGAGCAGACGGTGCGTATGGCCACGGTCGAAAGCGTGCGAGCAGTGAAGATCAGCTCGAACAACGGCCAGCCTAGCGGACTCGGCGCAATCGGTGGCGGTGCGCTCGGCGCGGTGGCCGGCAGCCAGATCGGCGGCGGCACGGGCTCAATCGTGACCGGCATCATCGGCGGCATTGCGGGCGCCGTGGCCGGCAACGCGGTGGAGAACGGCGTGGCGATGCGCGACGGCCTCGAGGTCACAGTGCGCCTCGACAACGGCGACTACCGCGCCATCACGCAAACGGCGACCGGCGAAGTCTTCAACGCGGGCGACCGTGTGCGGCTGCTCTCGAGCGGCGGCGTGACGCGCGTCACGCACTAAAGCTTTCCCCTGTACCGCAGCGGCGCCTCGCGCCGGATGCGGAACCTCAGGCGCATGTGCTCCCCTGTGCATGCGCCTTTTTTCATGCCCACGCGCGGCATGAGCGCGACCTCGCGCCCCCGACGTCGATTATTACGAAGTCCAGACGAAAAAAATCCCGCCGCGGACAACCCAGCGACGGGATCGGGATCGAGCCTTGCGCGTCATGCCGCCCGGCCCGGCCAACGAAGCGCGCGAACGATGTAGCCTGCGCGCTTCGTCTCGGACTGCTTACGGACGGCTGCCGGTCGGGAACGGCCATGCTGCGGCCGGATTCAGGGCAGTCTTGACCGTTGCTGCGGGCGCGGACGGTTGCGCAGCAGGGGCAGCAGGTGCGGCAGCGGCCTTCGCAGGTGCCTTCTTGGCAGCCTTCTTGGCGGCAGCCTTCTTCGCAGGCGCAGCCTTCTTGGCAGCGGCCTTCTTCGCAGGCGCCTTCTTGGCAGCAACCTTCTTCGCTGCGACCTTCTTGGCAGCGGCCTTCTTCGCCGGTGCTGCCTTCTTCGCAGCAACCTTCTTCACGGCGACTTTCTTGGCTGCAACCTTCTTCGCTGCGGCCTTCTTCGCCGGTGCTGCCTTCTTCGCAGCAACCTTCTTCACGGCGACTTTCTTGGCTGCAACCTTCTTCGCTGCGGCCTTCTTCGCCGGCGCTGCCTTCTTCGCAGCAACCTTCTTCACGGCGACTTTCTTCGCTGCGACCTTCTTGACCGCGACCTTCTTCGCTGCGGCCTTCTTCGCCGGAGCTGCCTTCTTCGCTGCAACCTTCTTCACTGCGACCTTCTTAGCCGCCGGTTTCTTCTTGGCAGTAGCCATTTTTTTTCTCCTTCAGGTTCAGATGAGAGTCAGTTCAAACTACACCCTTCGTCAAAACCCGCTTCCCGCGAACGCTTCTCACGGCGCACGCTGCGAAGCGGGCTATTCATCGGCGTACGCTGGTCCCGCGCGCTTACGCTAATGAATGCGGTAAGGCGCGCCGTGCCACGAGGCACAGCGCGCCGAGTCATTCCGGCGTCGGCTACCGACACCGGGCAACGTTCGTTGAAAGCGGCGGCCTCACTACACGCGAAGCCAGCGCGCTTTTCCGGGGGGAAGTTTGCCCATCCCTCTGAAGGGTTCGCAAAGTGCCTGTCACGTCGATGAGCCAACCTGGCTCCGGGCATGCTTTGCATCAGGCGTTCCTGCTCCTAATCGTCATGCCGGTCGAGGCGGCTCGCGCGCCGCCTCCGGCAACCCCAATAGACTTGCACCGCAGTGCGCCCGGGTTATTCCCAGGACAGCGCACCGCCCGTCTGATATTCGATCACGCGCGTCTCGAAGAAGTTGCGTTCCTTCTTCAAGTCGATCATCTCGCTCATCCACGGGAACGGATTCTCTTCGTTCGGGAACAGCTGATCGAGACCGATCTGCTGGCAACGACGGTTGCAGATGAAGCGCAGATAGCTCTTGAACATCGATGCGTTCAGACCGAGCACGCCGCGAGGCATGGTGTCCTCGGCGTAGCGGTACTCGAGGTCGACCGCATGCTTGAACAGTTCGGTGATCTCCGCACGGAACGCCGGGGTCCACAGGTGCGGGTTTTCAAGCTTGATCTGGTTGATGAGGTCGATGCCGAAGTTGCAGTGCATCGACTCGTCACGCAGGATGTACTGGTACTGCTCCGCGGCGCCGGTCATCTTGTTCTGGCGGCCGAGCGCGAGAATTTGCGTGAAGCCCACATAGAAGAACAGGCCTTCCATGATGCAGGCGAACACGATGAGTGACTTGAGCAGGTTCTGGTCGGCTTCGAGCGTGCCGGTCTTGAACGACGGATCAGTCAGCGTCTGGATGAACGGGATCAGGAACTCGTCCTTGTCGCGGATCGACTTGACCTCGTGGTACGCGTTGAAGATCTCGCTTTCGTCCAGACCCAGCGACTCGACGATGTACTGGTAGGCGTGCGTGTGGATCGCCTCTTCGAACGCCTGGCGCAGCAGGAACTGGCGGCATTCGGGCGCCGTGATGTGCCGGTAGGTGCCGAGCACGATGTTGTTCGCGGCGAGCGAGTCGGCCGTCACGAAGAAGCCGAGGTTACGCTTGACGATGCGGCGCTCGTCCTCGGTCAGACCGTTCGGGTCCTTCCACAGGGCGATGTCGCGGGACATGTTGATTTCCTGGGGCATCCAGTGGTTCGCGCAGCCCGCCAGGTATTTTTCCCAAGCCCACTTGTACTTGAACGGGACCAACTGATTCACGTCGGTCTGGCCGTTGATGATGCGCTTGTCGGCGACATTCACGCGCGCTTCGGTCGAGACCGGCGCTTGCGGCGGCGGTGCGACGGCGAAGTCGCTGGCGAAGATGTTGGTCGCCGTAGAAGCCTGAGGAGCGGAACGCAGACCAAACTGCACCTCGGCAGCCTGGACAGCCTGACCCGCGGGGTTGCGCATTGCGTTTTGCTGCGCACCGCTCGACGGAGTTACGGCCGTGATCTCGTCATCCCAGTTGAGCATAAATGTCACCATCAATTTAGATCGGTTTGTACCATCTTTTCGTGAGCGATAAAAGGGTTCGCACACGAAAAATCCTGTTTTCGATTCGCGTTGCGACCTCGATACAACACTTTGTTATCGCATCGTGTCGATTGCATCGTGCGAGCACTGCGTAGAGAGCACTGATTCGTCGTGCTCACTTCGCGTGTGCGATGTGCTTCGAAGGTCTTCGCGACATCGAGAGCGTGTGTGAAAGACGATGTTCGCCGCGCGCTTTTCGTTCGCGCTGCGAGTGCGTTTTCACTCGCCGCTCACTGCTTGCCGCGCGCTGCGCTGGAAGCTCGCGCGGCCTTGAGTCTTGTCCCTGCGCGAAACTCCAGGGATTCCTTCCTGTTGCCTCTTTCGCGTACTGCAACGCGCGCGCCGCGAGTTGCCGGGAGATTCGCGAGGCGCGCATTGCGCGCGCCTCTTTCGTTGTTACATCTCGCTACGACTGACTACTGTTTACTACTGATGCTTCGGTCCTCGCATGATGCGCGCGGCGTTGCACCGCACGCATCATGCGCAGCCAGCTTTACTGGCAAGCCTCGCACTCTTCGAAGCCAGGATCGCCCGGACGCATCATGCACACCGGACCATCTGCTTCCGGTGCCGCTTCGACAGCGGCAACCGGCGCGGCCTGCATCGTGGTCGATCCTGCTGCACCGCCGAATGCACCACCCGATGCGCCGCCGAACGCGCCGCCTGCATTGCCGCCACCTTCGCCGCCCGTCGGCACCGCGTTGAGCGCGCCGTGCGCAACCGTCGACTTCTCGACGTGCGTCGCCCCCATCGTGCGCAGGTAGTACGTGGTCTTCAGGCCGCGCACCCATGCGAGCTTGTAGATCTCGTCGAGCTTCTTGCCCGATGCGCCCGCCATGAAGATGTTCAGCGACTGCGCCTGGTCGATCCACTTCTGACGACGCGATGCGGCTTCGACGAGCCACGTCGGGTCGACTTCGAACGCCGTTGCATACACAGCGCGTAGATCGGCCGGCACGCGGTCGATGCGCGAGAGCATGCCGTCGAAGTACTTCAGGTCGGCGACCATGACTTCGTCCCACAGGCCGCGCGCCTTCAGGTCGCGAACGAGGTAGTCGTTCACCACCGTGAATTCGCCCGAGAGGTTCGACTTCACATAGAGGTTCTGGAACGTCGGCTCGATGCAAGGCGACACGCCGATGATGTTCGAGATGGTCGCGGTCGGTGCGATCGCGATGCAGTTCGAGTTGCGCATACCGTGCTGTGCGATGCGCTCGCGCAGCGACGTCCAGTCCATCGACTCGCTCGAGTCGACTTCCACATAGCCGCCGCGTGCTTCGGCCAGCAGCTTGAGCGTGTCCTGCGGGAGGATGCCGCGATCCCACAGCGAGCCGCGGTAGGTCGAGTAGCGGCCGCGCTCGGCTGCCAGCTCCGTCGACGCCCAGTACGCGTAGTAGCAGACGGCTTCCATCGAGCGGTCGGCGAACTCCACGGCTTCTTGCGAAGCAAACGGCGTGCGCAGAACGTGCAGGCAGTCCTGGAAGCCCATGATGCCCATGCCCACCGGACGGTGCTTCAGGTTCGAGTTGCGCGCCTTCGACACCGCGTAGTAGTTGATGTCGATGACGTTGTCGAGCATGCGCATCGCCACGCTGATGGTGCGCTTGAGCTTGTCGTGGTCGAGTGCGAACGTGCCGTCGGCCTGTTCGACCATGTGCGCGACCAGGTTCACCGAGCCCAGGTTACACACGGCGATTTCGCTGTCGCTCGTGTTCAGCGTGATTTCCGTGCACAGGTTCGACGAGTGGACGACGCCCACGTGCTGCTGCGGTGAACGGATGTTGCACGGATCCTTGAACGTGATCCACGGGTGACCCGTTTCGAACAGCATGCCGAGCATCTTGCGCCACAGTTGCGCGGCCGGCAGCTTCTTGAACAGCTTGATCTCGCCGCGCGCGACCTTCTCTTCGTAAGCGACGTAAGCCTTTTCGAAATCCGCGCCGAACAGGTCGTGCAGATCCGGGCAGGTCGACGGCGAGAACAGCGTCCACTCACCGCCTTCCATCACGCGCTTCATGAACAGGTCGGGAATCCAGTTCGCCGTGTTCATGTCGTGGGTGCGGCGACGGTCGTCGCCCGTGTTCTTGCGCAGCTCGAGGAATTCTTCGATGTCGAGGTGCCACGACTCCAGGTACGCGCACACCGCGCCCTTGCGCTTGCCGCCCTGGTTCACGGCCACTGCCGTGTCGTTCACCACCTTCAGGAACGGGACCACGCCTTGCGACTTGCCGTTGGTGCCCTTGATGTGCGAACCGAGCGCGCGCACGCGCGTCCAGTCGTTGCCCAGACCGCCGGCAAACTTCGAGAGCAGCGCGTTGTCCTTGAGCGCTTCGTAGATGCCGTCGAGGTCATCGGCAACCGTCGTCAGGTAGCACGACGAGAGCTGCGAGCGGTGCGTGCCCGAGTTGAACAGCGTGGGCGTGGACGACATGAAGTCGAACGACGAGAGCACGTTGTAGAACTCGATCGCGCGCGCTTCGCGGTCGATCTCGTTGAGCGAGAGGCCCATCGCGACGCGCATGAAGAATGCCTGGGGCATTTCGATGCGCGTGCCGCCGACGTGCAGGAAGTAGCGGTCGTACAGCGTTTGCAGGCCGAGGTAGCCGAACTGCAGGTCGCGGTTCGCGTCGAGTGCATTACCGAGACGCTTGAGGTCGAACTGCTGGAGCTTATCGTCGAGCAGGCCGGCTTCGACGCCGCGCTTGATGAACTGCGGGAAGTAGTCGGCGTAACGCACGGCCATTTCGGCTTGCGTCACTTCCTCTTCGAGAATTTCGCGACGGATCGTGTGCAGCAGGATGCGCGAGGTCACCTGGCTATACGCCGGGTCCTTTTCGATCATCGTGCGAGCCGCGAGGATGGCCGAGTCGTAGACCTGGCTCATCGGCACGCCGTCGTACAGATTCTTCACCGTTTCCGCGACGATCGGGTCAGCGTTGACCGCGTCGCCGAGACCGTCGCACGACGAGACGATCAGCGCGCGCAGCGCTTGCATGTCGAGCGGGCGCGTCACGCCGTTGTCCGTGACGTTGATACCGGGTGCTGCAGGCGCTGCCGTTTCCGGCGCGTTTGCGCGCTCCTGGTTGCGCTTCTCGCGATACAGCACGTAGGCGCGCGCGACGTTGTGCTCGCCGCCGCGCATCAGCGCGAGTTCGACCTGATCCTGGATGTCTTCGATATGGAACGTGCCGCCGTTCGGACGGCTGCGCACGAGTGCGCGCACGACGTTCTGCGTGAGCTGTTCGACGAGCTCGCGAACGCGCGCCGAAGCCGCGCCCTGGCCGCCATTCACGGCGAGGAAGGCCTTCGTCATCGCGATCGCGACTTTCGAAGGTTCGAACGACACCACGCTACCGTTGCGGCGAATCACCTTATGGTCGGCGAACTGCTGCGCGCTCGTCTGGCCGTCTTGCGGCTGGCCACCCAGCGTGTGCGCGGGCGCGCCTTCATACCGGGTCGAGACGTTATCGGTCGTTTGCATGTGCAAAGCTCCTGGGTCCTGGAAAGGTGCGAAGAGAGTTCGCGGATTAGTACGGACGCCGACGTCGTGCCCCCGTGTGCACGCTCGATCGGGCAGAGAAAAAAGTCCAGCCTGGCGAGGCTGCCGGATGCGACAAGGCAGATGAGTCACGGACTGCTGCGGTCTTCATCGTGGATGTCGCGATCATTGGCTGTACCTTCTCTCTCGATTACAGCCGGTGCGCCGGTTCTCTCGGCCGACGGCACCGTACAAAGTTTCTGTTTTTTCTATGCTGGTAACGCGCGCGGCGCCTTGCTCGTGAAGCGGGGCGCCGCGGTACAACACAACATATGGTGTGAAGCCTTGTTTCGGGTACAAAGTATAGTGGAAGAAACAAGCTGATCAAACGGCTTTTTTTACTGGTCCTATCTTGACAAGGCCACAAGCCAAGCAGCGCGGGCCTTACCGGCCAATGCGCTTTCGAGTGGTCTGCGAGGCGCGCGCAAAGTGCCCGCGTTTGCGCGTGGGAGGTGCTTATTTCTTGTGCAGCTAACGGGGTTTAGCCGGAGATCGAGCGTGTCACGACGCCGCGTTCTGAGCGCCGTCTGCCTGGGCCTGCCCCTGGATATAGGGGAAGCTGGCGTCGGCGAGCTGCGTATCGTGTTTGAGGCGCGCCCAGTCGAAGTGCGGACCGGGATCGGTCTTGCGCCCAGGGGCGATGTCCGAATGACCCGCCAGCGCGTCGATCGGATAGCGCGCAACGAGCGCCTTCACGAGCGCGGCGAGCGTGGCGTATTGCGGCGCCTCGAAGGCCGTCGTGTCGCTGCCTTCCAGCTCGATTCCGATGGCGAAATCGTTGCAGCGCTCACGCCCGAAGAAGCTCGATGCGCCTGCGTGCCACGCGCGCTCGTCGCATGAGACGAACTGCTCGAGCGCGCCATCGCGATGAATGACGAAGTGCGCCGAGACACGCACGCCGCGCAGGTTGGCATCGAAGTACGGATGCGCGTCGCAGTCGAGGCGGTTGAGGAAGAGATCGGCGATCTCGGGGCCGCCGAATACGTTGGGCGGCAGGCTGATGTTGTGGACGACGATGAGCGTCGGCACGGCGTCTTGCGGGCGCGCCTCGAAGTTCGGCGAAGGCAGATGACGCGCGCCGGGCACCCAGCCCTGCGCATCGACTTCATACGCACGCGATCCTGGCGATGCAGCCGCGCTCATCGTGCGGGGCGATCCTGGGCCGTCGTGCGCGCGTCGTAGGCGCGTGCGTGCTCGGAACTGCAGAACGAGCGCGAGCCGACATTCACCGACTCACTGCGCGGCGCATGCACGCCGCACTCGGCGCAGCGGACCATCGGCTCGGGCAGCGCGGCCTTGCCGCTCGCGCTTGCCCCGCCATTGGCGCTGCCCGCGGCGCCCTGCCCCGGCTGAGCGGCTTGCCCCGGTTGCGCACCAGGACGCGATTGCGTCTGCGCACGGCGCAGCGCCTTGACGAACCACTGCCCGACCACGAACAGCAGCACGAGGAGAAAAATCTGTCTCATCGGAACACGCGACTCAAGCGACTCAAACCACAGGGCGGTGCAGCAGCACCTCGAAGACGAAACGGCTGCCCACATACGCGAGCAGCAAGGCAATGAACGATGCGATCACCCAGCGCAGCGCAGCGCGCCCACGCCAGCCGGAAATCTTGCGCGCGGTGAGCAGCGCGCCGAACATCAGCCACGACAGAATCGCGAAGACAGTCTTGTGATCGAGCGAGAGCGGCCGGTCGATCAACTGCTCGCTGAACAAGATGCCCGAGACGAGCGTAGCCGTGAGCAGCACGAAGCCAGCACCAATCAGGCGGAACAGCAGCTTTTCCATCGTGAGGAGCGGCGGCAGCGTCTCGATCCAGTTCGAGAGCCAGCCGCCACCGCGATTGCTTGCATTGCGCTGGAAGCCCGCGCCCTTGAGCGCATGCAGCCGCCGCTCGACAGCGAGCATCAGCACGGCATGCAACGCGGCGATCGCAAAGAGCCCATAGGCGACGTTCGCGATGACGAAGTGCAGCTTGAACATCGGTGCCGCCGCATAGGGCAGCACGCGCACGCCGCCGAACACGAGCGGCAGGATCGACGCAACCGCGGCCAAAGGCAGCAGCAAAAGACGCAGGCCGTCGAGCGCAAAGAAAAAGCTCTCGATCCAGTAGATGCCCGCCCCGAGCCAGAACATGGCCGACAACGCGAAGGCGAAGCCGAACACCATTTCGTTGGCGGGGAAGATCGTCATGTGCAGCAGCACGCCGTGCGCGGCGAGTGCGACGAACAGCAGCGCGCGCGAAAGCGGGCCGAAGGTTCGCGCGCGCAGGCTGTCGCCGCCCGCGCCGACCGTCACCGGAACGGGCGGCACGCTGCCAAGCAGCGGCGCGGTGCCCGCGCGGCGCAGCGCGCGCCAGTCGGCGGCGCACAATCCGCCGTACAGGAGCACGGTGAGGGCATACAGTACAATATCCATGTTCGAAGTTTACTATAGGCCCCCTGGCCGCGCGGGATCGCGACGCTTTCCCGTTTAGCGCGCGCGGGGCGGGCCGCACTGCTCACCGCCTCCCCATGCTCGACAATCTCACTCAACGGATGGCGCGCGTCGTCAAGACGCTGCGCGGCGAAGCCCGGCTGACCGAAGCCAACACGCAGGAAATGCTGCGCGAAGTGCGTCTCGCCCTGCTCGAAGCGGACGTGGCGCTGCCCGTCGTGCGCGAATTCATCGCCAAGGTGAAAGAGAAGGCGCTCGGCGAGGAAGTGATCGCCAGCCTCTCGCCCGGTCAAGCGCTCGTCGGCGTGGTGCAGCGCGAGCTGACCGCCGTGATCGGCGGCGATTACGAAGGCAAGGCCGCCGAACTCGATCTCGCCGTCACGCCGCCGGCCGTCATCCTCATGGCGGGTCTGCAAGGCGCGGGTAAAACCACCACCGTCGGCAAGCTCGCCAAGCTCCTGCGCGAGAAGTACAAAAAGAAGGTCCTCACCGTTTCGTGCGACGTCTACCGCCCGGCCGCCATCGCGCAGCTGAAGACGGTGACGGAACAGGTCGGCGCCGACTTCTTCCCCTCGCAGCCGGACCAGAAACCCGTCGAGATCGCTGCCGCGGCGGTCGACTGGGCCAAGCGCCACTATCACGACGTCCTGCTCGTCGACACGGCTGGCCGCCTCGGTATCGACGAGGCGATGATGAACGAGATCACCGCGCTGCACGCGTCGCTCAAGCCGGCTGAAACGCTGTTCGTGGTCGACGCCATGCTCGGCCAGGACGCGGTCAACACCGCGAAGGCGTTCAACGACGCCCTGCCGCTCACCGGCGTCGTGCTCACCAAGCTCGACGGCGACTCGCGCGGCGGCGCGGCGCTCTCCGTGCGCCACATCACGGGCAAGCCGATCAAGTTCGTCGGCGTCGCGGAAAAGCTCGACGGTCTGGAAGTGTTCCACCCGGACCGCATGGCCAACCGTATTCTCGGCATGGGCGACATTCTCGCGCTCGTCGAGGAAGCGCAGCGCGGCGTGGACGTCCAGGCCGCGCAAAAGCTCGCCGACAAGGTCAAGAAGGGCGGCGACTTCGACCTCAACGACTTCCGCGCGCAACTCTCGCAGATGAAGAACATGGGCGGCCTGTCGTCGCTCATGGACAAGCTGCCCGCGCAGTTCCAGCAGGCCGCCTCGGGCGCCGACATGGGCCAGGCCGAGAAGCAGATGCGCCGCATGGAAGGCATCATCAACTCGATGACGCCCTCCGAGCGCGCCAAGCCCGAACTCATCAAGGCCACGCGCAAGCGCCGCATCGCGGCAGGCGCGGGCGTGCAGGTTCAGGAAGTGAACCGCATGCTCAATCAGTACGAGCAGATGCGCACCATGATGAAGAAGCTCAAGGGCGGCAACCTGCAAAAGATGATGCGCGGCATGAAGGGCATGATGCCCGGCATGCGCTGATCCTGCGGGCCGCGCGGCGCACTTTGCGCGCACCGCGGTCTCACTCGACACGGCGCGCGACGGACCAAATGCGCGGGTTTATGCTGTAGCGCGCGCCGCCGTTATTTTCCACACTTCAGTAGCTACAGCTACCTTCCCGCCAGAGTCATGAATCGCGAAGAAGCCCTGCACATTTTCCGCCACTCCGAAGAGATCGTTTCGGAGGGCGACGTCAATGCGTCGATCGGCCAGATGGCCGACGCCATCCGCGCCGAGATCAGCGAGGACTTCCCGCTCGTGCTGTCGGTGATGGGCGGCGCCGCCGTGTTCACCGGCATGCTGCTGCCGCACCTCGACTTCCCGCTCGAGTTCGACTACATCCACCTCACGCGCTACCGCAACGCCATCAAGGGCAGCGCCGAGATGCAGTGGCGCGTCGCGCCGCGCGAGTCGGTGAAGGACCGTGTCGTGCTCGTGCTCGACGACATCCTCGACGAAGGCGAGACCATGGCCGCGATTCGCGACCGCATCATGGACATGGGCGCGAAGCGCTTCCTCTCGGCCGTGCTGTGCGAGAAGACGCTCGCGAAGGCCAAGCCGCTGCATCCCGACTACTGCGGTTTTTCGGTGCCGGACCGCTATGTGTTCGGCTGCGGCATGGACGCCAAGGGTTACTGGCGCAATCTGCCGACCATCCGTGCGCTGACCGAAGGCGCGTGAAGCGCCTCCGAGTCAGTCGGAGCGCCATGAAAAAAGCAGCCCGCGGGCTGCTTTTTTGTTGCCTATTGGTGCCCGCTGCTTGCGGCGTCAGAGGTGATGCACGAAATTGGCTATGCCCGCGAGGATCATCTCAACCGAAATCGCCACGAGCACGAGGCCCATGAGGCGCTCGAAAGCCGTCACCACGCGCTCGCCCAGCAGTTGCTGGATACGCTCCGCCATCACCAGCACGATCGCGCAGATCACCATCGTCACGACGAGCGCGGCCACCCATTCATAGAGTTTGCCCGGCGCCTGCGAGGTGAGCAGCATGACCGTGGCGAGCGCCGAAGGCCCCGCCAGCGCGGGGATGGCGAGCGGCACGATGAGCGGCTCGCCGCCCTTGTCGCCGCCGCCGAACGGGCCGCCCGGATGCGGAAAGATCATGCGCAGCGCGATGAGGAACAGCACGATGCCACCGCCGATACGCAGCGAGGTATCGGTGAGCCCCATCATGCGCAGGAAGCTGTTGCCCGCGACCATGAAGATGAGCAGGATCACGAACGCAATCGCGACCTCGCGCAGGATCACGATCGCGCGGCGTTGCTGGGCAACGCCGCGCAGGCAAGTGATGAAGAGCGGAATGTTACCGAGCGGGTCGGTAATGAGGAGGAGCAGGACCGTAGCGGACAGAAAACTGTACTCCACGCTCGCAGCGCTCCTTTAACCGAGGTTGATCAGCAACTGTGCGTCAAACCGCGAGCGCCGCGCGGATCTTCTGCGCCACCGTCTGCGCGGCTTCCTCTGCCGCGAGCAGCGTCGCTTCAGTGTCGCGGCGGCCCTGGTACTCGATCTTGCCGTCCTTCAGGCCGCGCTCGCCGATCACGAGACGATGCGGCACGCCGATCAGCTCCCAGTCGGCGAACATCACGCCCGGGCGCTCGCCGCGGTCGTCGAGGATCACGTCCACGCCTGCTTCGAGCAGTTCGTTGTACACACGCTCGGCGTGTTCGCGCACGAGTTCGCTGCGGTCCATGCCCATCGGGCACACGACGACCTGGAACGGTGCGATCGACTCAGGCCAGATGATGCCCTTCTCGTCGAAGTTCTGCTCGATGGCCGCACCGAGAATACGCGTGACGCCAATGCCGTAGCAGCCCATCTGCATCGGCGCGGGCTTGCCGTTCTCGGCGAGGAACGTGGCATTCATCGCTTCCGAGTACTTCGTGCCGAGCTGGAACACGTGGCCCACTTCGATGCCGCGGCAGATGTCGATCACACCCTTGCCGTCCGGCGAGGGATCGCCCTTCTTCACGTTGCGGATGTCGGCGACGACCGGCTCCGGCAGATCGCGGCCCCAATTCACGCCCGTGGTGTGGAAGTCCACTTCGTTCGTGCCCACCACGAAGTCGCTCATGTTCGCGACCGTGCGATCTGCGATCACCTTGACCGGCTTCTTCGTGTTGATCGGACCGAGATAGCCCGGCGGCGTGCCGAACCACTCGACGATTTCGGCTTCGGTCGCGAAGCGGAAGCCGCTCAGGCCTTCGAGCTTGCCGACCTTGATCTCGTTCAGATCGTGGTCGCCGCGCAGCATCAGCAGCCAGATCGTGGGCTCGGCGCCTTCGTTGTCCGTCGCGAGGATGATCGACTTGATCGTGCTTTCGAGCGCAATGCCGAGCAACTCGGCCACTGCCTCGCACTTGGCCGCGCCCGGCGTGGGCGTTTTCGTGAGCGCTTGCGTGGGCGCGCCGCGCTGCGCGATGAGCGGCAGCGCTTCGGCGGCCTCGACGTTGGCCGCGAAGTCAGAGGTCGGGCAGTAGGCGATATCGTCCTCGCCCGTCTCCGCGATCACGTGGAACTCGTGCGAGCCGCTGCCGCCGATCGAACCGTTGTCGGCCGCGACCGCGCGGAACTGCAGGCCGAGACGCGTGAAGATGCGCACATAAGCGTCGTACATCTTCTGGTACGAGAGCTTGAGACCTTCGACGTCCTTATCGAACGAATACGCGTCCTTCATGATGAATTCGCGCCCGCGCATCACGCCGAAACGGGGACGGATTTCGTCGCGGAACTTCGTCTGCACCTGATAGAAGTTCACCGGCAACTGGCGATAGCTCTTGATCTGGCCACGCGCGATGTCGGTGACGACTTCTTCGTGCGTCGGGCCCATCACGAAGTCGCTTTGCTTGCGGTCCTTGAAGCGCAGCAGTTCCGGCCCGTATTGTTCCCAGCGACCCGATTCCTGCCACAACTCGGCCGGCTGCACGGCCGGCATCAGCAACTCGATTGCGCCGGCGCGGTTCATTTCCTCGCGCACGATCTGCTCGACCTTGCGGATCGAACGCAGGCCGATCGGCAGATAGTTGTAAATGCCGCCAGCAATGCGACGGATCATGCCCGCGCGAACCATCAGCTTGTGGCTGACGATTTCCGCGTCAGCGGGCGCTTCCTTCAGGGTGCCGATAAAGAAACGGGAGGCTTTCATTCAAATTATCCAAAAGCGGCGGCCCGGTGCAGACCGCCCGAAGAAGTGACCAACGGAGGAGTTCACGAACCCACCATTATGACAACGCGCCCAGCGCCGCGCCGATGACGTCAGCCACGGGTGCGGCCAGATTCGAAGCCGATCGCGCCCCGAGACCGTTTTGCGCGGTCGCGGCCATTCGCCCAAGTTTCCGGCAGGCGGTGCGTGAGGACCGTTATCTGTTTATAATCAAAGCAATTTTAAAGGATTCGAAGGTGGTTGTATGCTGGATCGTGAGGGGTTTCGCCCGAACGTCGGCATCATCCTCTTGAACGCGCGAAACGAGGTGTTTTGGGGCAAGCGGGTTCGCGAACATTCCTGGCAGTTTCCGCAAGGGGGCATCAAGTATGGTGAAACCCCCATGCAGGCAATGTTTCGGGAGTTGCACGAAGAAACCGGTTTGCATCCGGAGCACGTCAAGATCGTCGGTCGCACGCGCGACTGGTTGCGTTATGAGGTGCCGGACAAGTTCATCAAGCGCGAAGTGCGCGGCCATTATCGCGGCCAGAAACAGATCTGGTTTCTGCTGCGCATGGTCGGGCGCGACTGCGATATCTGCCTGCGGGCAACGGAGCATCCCGAGTTCGATGCGTGGCGCTGGAACGAATACTGGGTGCCGCTCGAAGCGGTCATCGAGTTCAAGCGCGACGTCTATCAGCTCGCGCTGACCGAGCTCTCGCGCTTCCTGCGCCGGCCTGCGCCGCGTCAGGAGCGCCTGGGCGTGCAGGCTCACGAGGTGCGTTACCCGCGCATCGTGACGTCGGCGCACGCAGACGCAGTGCATGCCGAGCCGTACGAGGCCGCAGCAGAACGCGTGCCCGACCGTACGCCGCGTACGCCGATCGAAAGCGATTGCGCGTCGGCGCAGAGTATCATCGAGCCTGCGCAGGACGAGCAGGATTAAGGGGCTTGAGCCAACGCAAAGAACGCCCGAACCGGCGGGGCCCGGCGCATCGCGCGCCCGGCCCCGCCGGTTCGCATTCGCGGCGCAGTTCGTTCGTAACGCGCGCCCGTGCTTCGAGGAAAACCAATTTGAAACGATTTGCTCTTGCTGCGGCATGCGCCGCAGGCGGTGTGCTGCTTGTGTCAGGACTGGCCGCGTGCTCCAGTTCCGGTCCCACGAACAAGGACGACAGCGCGTTCGTCTACCTGCTGGACCGCAAGGGCGAATGGCAGGAAAACAAGATCGAAAGCCTGCCGCCGCTGCCGCAGGCCGGCGCGAAGCTGCTGCCGTTCGACGTCTCGAACAATTCGCCGCTCAAGTTCGCGATCGACCCGGCTTCCCTCACGGTCGGCACGGACGGCGTCGTGCGCTACACGATCGTCATCTCGAGCCCGAGCGGCGCGCGTAACGTGAACTACGAAGGGATTCGCTGCGACACCTACGAGTGGCGCCTCTACGCGAGCCTCGACGCCGATCACAATGGCTGGGACCAGACCGTCGCGAACAACTGGTCGCGCATCGAGAACGGCACGCTCAATGCGTACCAGTCGAGGCTTTATCAGGACTACTTCTGCGCCAACAAGATGCCGCTCGCGAAGGCGCCATCCCTCATCGAGAACCTGCGCTACGGCCGCACGCAGTCGCAGCTGGTGCGTTAAAAGCCGCGCCACCGCACGCAGTCGTACGCATGAAAAAAGCCGCTGCGGCCTTTGGCCACAGCGGCTTTTTATCTTTTAGCGATGCGCTGCTGTTTGGGAACGGCCGTCAAACCAGCACGAGATTGTCGCGGTGGATCAGCTCCGGCTCGAGCATATAGCCCAGGATGCCCTCGATCTCGCCGCTCGGATGCCGCTGAATCAGCTTCGTTTCCGCACTGCTGTAATTGGTGAGCCCGCGCGCCACTTCCACGCCCGCGCCGTTCAGGCAAGCGATCACTTCACCGCGTGCGAACGCGCCCTGCACGCCGGTCACGCCGATCGGCAGCAGGCTCTTGCCGTCCGCCGTAAGCTTTTGCACCGCGCCGTCGTCGATCACGACGTGGCCGCGCACCTGCAGGTGGTCAGCCATCCACTGCTTGCGCGCCGCCATGCGCGCCGTGCGTGCGATCAGTTGCGTGCCGATCGCCTCGCCCGACGCGAGCCGCACGAGCACTTCCGCTTCGCGGCCGCTCGCGATCACCGTGTTTGCGCCGCTGTGCGCAGCGCGCTTGGCCGCGAGGATCTTGGTGAGCATGCCGCCGCGGCCGATGCTCGACCCCGCGCCGCCTGCCATTGCTTCCAGCTCCGGCTTGCCTGCGTCCGCTTCCTGCACGAGCGTTGCGCTCGGGTCCTTACGCGGATCGGCGGTGTAGAGGCCGCTCTGGTCGGTGAGGATAACGAGCGCATCGCCTTCGATCAGATTCGCGACGAGCGCGCCGAGCGTGTCGTTGTCGCCGAACTTGATTTCGTCGGTGACCACGGTGTCGTTCTCGTTGATGATCGGCACGACGCCCAGGCGCAGCAGCGTGAGCAACGTGGAGCGCGCATTGAGATAGCGTTCGCGGTCAGCGAGGTCGGCGTGCGTGAGCAGGATCTGCGCCGTGCGAATGTCGTGCTCGGCAAAGCGGCTCTCGTAGACCTGCGCAAGGCCCATCTGCCCAACTGCCGCGGCAGCCTGAAGCTCGTCGATCTCGCGCGGTCGCTTCGTCCAGCCAAGTCGCTGCATGCCTTCGGCAATCGCGCCCGAACTCACGAGCACGACTTCCTTGCCCTGCGCACGCAGCGCCGCAATCTGCGCGGCCCAGCGGCCGATTGCCGCATGATCGAGCCCGCGGCCGTCGTTGGTGACGAGGCTCGAGCCGACTTTCACTACCAGACGCCGCGAATCGGCGATGACGGAACGCATGCTGCGCGGTCTCCCAAATGACTGATGACGCGTGAAGTTTCCTGGGCGCTGCCGGCGCGGCTCGCTCGCCGGCCGGTGCGGCAAATTACTCCTGCGGCTGCTCCGCGTTCCCGCCTTGCCCCTCACGGAAGCGCACGTCGGAGGCGAGGTCTTCGGCTTCGGCCGCACGGCGCGCGTCCGAGTGCGCGGAAACGTAGTCGTACACCGCGTAACACAGGTTTTCGCAGCCCTGCCCCGTGAGCGCGGAGATCTCGAACACGGGACCGTCCCACTCGAAACGCTTCACGAAGTCGGCAATGCGCTCCGCACGTTCGTCCTCCGGCACCATGTCGAGCTTGTTCAGCACGAGCCAGCGCGGCTTTTCAAACAGCGTCTCGTCGTACTTGCGCAGCTCGCCGACGATCGCCTTCGCCTCCGCAACCGGATCGACGGTTTCGTCGAACGGCGCGAGGTCGACAAGATGCAGCAGCAGGTTCGTGCGCTGCAGGTGACGCAGGAACTGGTGACCGAGGCCCGCGCCCTCCGCGGCGCCTTCGATCAGGCCCGGAATGTCGGCGATCACGAAGCTCTTGCTCGGCCCCACGCGCACCACGCCCAGATTCGGCGCAAGCGTCGTAAACGGGTAGTCGGCAATCTTGGGCTTCGCGTTCGACACCGAGGCGATGAACGTGGACTTACCGGCGTTCGGCATGCCGAGCAGGCCCACGTCGGCCAGCACCTTCAGTTCCAGCTTGAGCATGCGGCGCTCGCCGGGCTTGCCGTCGGTCTTCTGGCGCGGCGCACGGTTCGTGGACGACTTGAAATGCAGGTTGCCAAGGCCACCCGCGCCGCCCTTTGCGACCATGACTTGCTGGTCATGCTCGGTCAGGTCGGCGATCAGTTCGCCCGTGTCCTGGTCGGTGATGACCGTGCCCACCGGCATGCGCAGCGTGATGTCGTCGCCGCCCTTGCCGTAGCAGTCCGAGCCGCGGCCGTTCTCGCCGTTGCGCGCCTGGTGCTTCTTCGTGTAGCGGTAGTCGATAAGGGTGTTGATGTTGCGGTCGCCAACGGCATAGACGCTGCCGCCGCGCCCGCCGTCACCGCCGTCCGGCCCGCCGAACGGGACGAACTTCTCGCGTCGCATCGACGCGCTGCCATCGCCCCCATCGCCGGCGATGACTTCGATCTTCGCTTCGTCAATGAACTTCATGAGTTACTCCGTCCCGTGAATGTCGATATTTTGCCCGCCATGGCCGAAACTGGCCAACCTGGCCGAACAGCTAACGACGCTCCGGCAGTCAACGCAAGCCCGTTACGACCCCGAAAGACTGCGGATAAATAAAAAGGCCCCGCAAACTTCGCGGGGCCTTCTTTGCGTCGCGTGTAGCCCGCTCGCGAGCGGTCTAAAGCTTAGGCCGCTGCCGGGACGACGTTGACCTGTTGCTTGTTGGCTGCGCCCTTGATCGTGAACGAGACGTGGCCGTCGACCAGCGCGTAGAGCGTGTGGTCCTTGCCGATGCCGACGTTCAGGCCCGGGTGCATGCGCGTGCCGCGCTGGCGAACGATGATGCCGCCTGCGAGGATCGCCTGGCCGCCGAACACCTTGACGCCAAGTCGTTTCGACTCTGAGTCGCGGCCGTTACGTGACGACCCGCCTGCCTTTTTGTGTGCCATTTGTTTGCTCCTTTACCTGCGTGCGCTTACGCGTTGATCGCGTCGATGCGCAGTTCGGTGTAGTTCTGGCGGTGGCCGCCATGCTTCTGGTAGTGCTTCCGGCGACGCATCTTGAAGATGGTCACTTTGGCGTGTCGGCCTTGCGACACAACGGTGGCCTTGACGGAAGCCCCACTGACCAGCGGCGTACCGAACTTAATCGATTCGCCTTCGCCCACTGCGAGAACCTGGTCGAGCGTGATTTCTGCGTCAATGTCAGCCGGTATCTGTTCTACTTTAAGTTTTTCGCCAACGGCAACTTTGTACTGCTTGCCGCCGGTTTTTATGACCGCGTACATTGAGAACCTCACTCTAAAATATCTTTTCAGGCACACTGCGCGCCCGAAACCTTAGATTATACATAGAGTTAGCTGCGCGGTCAAAAGGCGCGCAAGTCTGTTGCACGAGTGCGCGCGTGCCTCCTGGGCCTCGTCAGGCGGGCCTGACGCATCCAGATGGCATAGCGCCAGCATCCATGCGGCTGCGCGGGCCGCGAAAAATAGAGGGAGCCATCAGCCGGACGGCAGCGGAGCGTCCGGCATGGAGTCGATTCGCCTTATAATCCGCGGCACTACCCATATTTGCCATCATGTCGTCCACCGCCACCCCATCCCCCAGCGCAGCCACCCTGCTTGCCCCCATCGCCAGTGACATGGAGCAGGTGAATCGTGTCATCCGGCAAAGCCTGGCGTCCGAGGTGATGCTGATCAACCAGATCTCCGAGTACATCATCGGCGCGGGCGGCAAGCGGCTGCGTCCGGCGCTGCTGCTGATGGTGGCGGGCGCGCTCGGCGACACCGGCACACAGCGCCATGTGCTCGCGGCTGTCGTCGAGTTCATTCACACGGCTACGCTCCTGCACGACGATGTCGTCGACGAATCGGACCTGCGGCGCGGCCGCCAGACGGCCAACGCGCTGTTCGGCAATGCGGCCAGCGTGCTGGTGGGCGATTACCTGTATTCGCGCTCGTTCGAGATGATGGTGGGCGTCGGCAAGATGCGCGTGATGGAAATTCTCTCGGCAGCCACGACGATCATCTCCGAAGGTGAGGTGCTGCAACTCCTGAACATGCACGACGCCGACGTGGACACCGACCGCTACATGCAGGTGATCCGCTACAAGACCGCCAAGCTTTTCGAGGCCGCGGCGCAGCTCGGCGCGGTGCTTTCGGGGGCGGATGCGCGCACCGAAGAAGCGGCGGCCGAGTATGGGCGACGCATCGGCACGGCGTTCCAGATCATGGACGACTGGCTCGACTACACGGGCACGCCTGAATCGATGGGTAAGAACGCGGGCGACGACCTGCGCGAAGGCAAGCCCACGCTGCCGCTCATCTGGTTGATCGAGCACGGCACGGCTGCGGAAGCGGCGCTTGCGCGCGAAGCGATCGAGCAAGGCGGCACGACGCGCTTCGACGAAATCTTCGCTGCGATCACGCGTTCGGGCGCGCTCGAGCACACGCTGCAATGCGCGCGCGCCGAGGCGCAGGCCGCCGCCGCTGCGATTTCGACGTTCCCCTCTTCCATTTACAAAGATAGCCTGCTAGAATTATGTTCTTACTCGACGACGCGCCAGTCTTGAAACAGACGAAGCGGGTTGTGGAGTCCAGCAGTAAATTCGGGGTGTAGCTTAGCCTGGTAGAGCGCTACGTTCGGGACGTAGAGGCCGGAGGTTCGAATCCTCTCACCCCGACCAGAATTCAAGAAAAACCGCGCAAGCATTGCGCGGTTTTTTTTCGTCTGTAGCTCATGCACTGCGTTCCATGCGGCGCACGGGGCCGGAGCGGTCTTATCCGTTCGGCCAGCCGCCCCGGAACAGCCCTACCCCTCTGTTATAGTTTCCGCATCCGCCCCCCTCATTTTCTCGACGCGTGGACCACCTTCCCTTATGGGCGCAGATTTGCGCCGTCTTCGTCCTGCTCATCTGCTCCAGCTTCTTCTCCATCTCCGAAACGGCGATGATGGCGCTCAATCGCCATCGGCTCAAATACCTCGCCAATCACGGCACGCTCGGCGCGAAGACCACCCAGAAGCTGCTCGCGCGCACCGACCTGCTGCTTTCGGTGATCCTGATCGGCAACAACCTCTTCAACACCATCATCCCGGTCCTCACGACCTCGATCGCGCTCCATACGTTCGGCCGCAATAACCTCGTGCTCTCGATCGCAACGGGCATCGTTGCGTTTCTCATCATCGTGTTCGCGGAAATCACGCCGAAGATTGTGGGCGCAACGTTTCCGGAAAAAATCGCGCTGCCCGCGAGCCTCCTGATCGCTCCGCTCATGCGTGTGACGAAGCCACTCATCTGGTTCGTCAACATGTTCGCAAACACCATCCTGCGCATACTGCACATCAATACGCACAAGGCGCATGAACAGCGGCTCTCCACCGAGGAGCTGCGCACCATCGTGCTCGAGTCGGGCAGCTTCATGCCGACCAAGCACCGCAGCATCTTGCTGAACCTGTTCGATCTGGAGAACATCACGGTCGACGACGTGATGATTCCGCGCCGGCGCATCGAGGCGCTCGACTACGACGCCCCGCTCGAAGACATCCTGCATCAGCTCGAGACCTGCTATCACAACAAGCTCATCGTCTATCAAGGCGACATCGACCGTGTGCTTGGCGTGCTGCACGTGCGCAAGACGTTGGCCGCGCTGCACAACCAGGAATTCGAGCGCGAAACGCTGCGCGAACTGCTCGCCGAGCCGTATTTCGTGCCCACGGGCACGCCCGGATTCCAGCAACTTCAGTACTTCCAGGAAAGCCGCCATCGCATCGCGCTCGTCGTGAACGAGTACGGCGAGATGGAAGGGCTCGTGACGCCCGAGGACATCATCGAGGAGCTGATCGGCGAATTCACCACGTCGATGCCGCGCAGCGGCACCGGTCGCGGCGGCTGGAACGACGAAGGCGAATGCATCGTGCCGGGCAGCATGCCTCTGCGCGAACTCAATCGCTGGCTTCATATCAAGCTGCCCACGGACGGTCCGAAGACGCTCAACGGTCTGATCCTGGAAGTGCTCGAAGAGATTCCCGAAGGCGATGTGTGCCTGCAGATCGGCGATGTGAAGCTCGAAGTGCTGCGCAGCGACGACCAGGCCGTGCGCACGGTCAAGCTCTTCAAGCCAGGCGCCAAGCCGCGCCAGGGCACGCTGCAAAAAGCGAAGAAACTGCTGCCGGGACGTTAGCCGTTCGGCCAGGTGGCAGCGCTGTGCGCCACACGCCATGATGAAGGCGTCATCTGTTCGAGGCGGCTTTGCGCCGGCATGTCGATGCTTTCTACTCCTTATCGTGCGCCCCCCAGCGGCGCCGCGCCTTCCGAAGGAGGTATGAGCGGCGGGGCAATGGTACGCACACCTCCACCTGTTTCGGCGCCGCAGCTCGACGACGCCCCGGCCGTTCGCCTGCTCTCCGACACGCTGCGCGAAGCCGCGCGGCGCAACGCCTCCGATCTGCACATCGAGCCAATGGAACACGGCTGGCGCGTGCGTCTGCGCATCGACGGCGTGCTGCATGAAATGGCGCGCCCGCCGGCACATCTGCGCGATGCGTTCGTCACGCGCATCAAGGTGCTCGCGCGCATGGACATCGCCGAGCGGCGCGTTCCGCAGGACGGCAGGCTGCGGCTCTCGCCCACCGCGGCTTCGCAAGCCGCCGAGGACTATCGCGTAAATTCGCTGCCCACGCTTCACGGCGAAAAGCTCGTGTTGCGCAGGCTCGAAGCGCTTCCCGCGGACCTCTCTCTTGCCGAACTCGGGCTCGACGAAGCTCAACAACTCACAGTTGCCGAAGCGATCGGCGCACCGCATGGTCTTGTGCTAGTCACTGGCCCCACCGGCAGTGGCAAGACACTCTCGCTCTACTGCTTCCTGCAACGGCTCAACGGCACAGCGCGCAATCTCTGCTCGGTGGAAGATCCCGCCGAAATCCAGCTCGCGGGCATCAATCAGGTCAACGTGCGCGAGAAGGCCGGGCTCACCTTCGCGGTGGCACTGCGCGCTCTGCTGCGCCAGGACCCGGACGTCATCATGATCGGCGAGATTCGCGACGACGAAACCGCCAGCGTGGCAGTGAAGGCCGCGCAAACCGGCCATCTCGTACTCTCGACCGTGCACACGAACGACGCCAGCGCGGCCTGCGCGCGGCTCGTCGACATCGGCGTCGAACCGTACAACCTCGCGGGCGCGCTGCGGCTCGTCACGGCGCAACGTCTCGTGCGGCGGCTCTGTCCGCAATGCCGCGTGCGCGGCGAAGCTTCGCATGCGGTGCTTATGGCGGCGGGGCTGAATACACGCGACGGTGACATCGCTCAGCCTTACGTTGCGCGCGGCTGCGAGGCTTGCCATGGCATCGGCTATCGCGGACGCGTGGGCATTCACGAAATCTTGCCGATATCAGAGGCCATACGCGACCTGATCGTCACGGGGCGCGGCGCACACGAAATCGCTCGCGAAGCACACAGGAGCGGCGTGGCGACCTTGCGCGATGCGGCGCTCGCACGCGTGCGCGACGGCACCACGAGCCTCGCCGAAGCGCTCGCCGCAACGGAAGCGCCATGAACGCCGAGCGCGCCGAGCGAGGTCCATCCGAGTGGCGCTTCGCGTGGCGCGGTCTCGATGCATCGGGCGCGACGAAGCGTGGCACGTTGATCGCGCTCGACGCCACCGCTGTGCGCGTCGCGCTCAAGCGCGAGCGCATCACCGTGCTCGCCATCGAGCGCAGGGCAGGCGCCCCTGCGCCCAAGGCAAGCCATGCGGACGTCACGCGTTTCACACGCCAGCTCGCGAGCCTCCTGCGCGCGGGCCTGCCGCTTGCGCACGCGCTCGATCTGCTTGCGCAGTCGCCGGGGCCGCACGGCATGCCGCGCATTGCCGCGGCACTCGCACGCGACATCGCCGGCGGCCTGCGCTTTGCCGACTCGCTCGCGCGACATCCGGCGCGCTTCAACGCGCTTTATTGCCAGCTCGTCGCAGTCGGTGAAGCCTCGGGTGCGCTCACCGCCGTACTCGAGCGTCTCGCCGACGACCGCGAGCGTGCCGCTGCGCAGCGCGCCAGAGTGCGCGCCGCGCTCACCTACCCCGTCGCGGTGCTGCTGCTCGCGTTCGTCATTACCGCGGCGTTGCTGGTCTGGGTCGTGCCCACGTTCAAGCAGATCTTCGACGGCTTCGGCGCCGCGCTGCCCGCGCCCACTCAGTTCGTGCTAATGCTCTCGGCGGGCGCCGCGCGCTGGAGCGTGCCGGCCGCCGTCGCTGCGGCCGCCGGGACGCTCGCTCTGCGAGCCTGCCTACGCCGCTCAGAGACTGCGCGCATCGCGTTCGGACGCACGCTACTGAAGCTTCCGCTTTGCGGCGCGCTGCTCACCACACTGTGCGCGGCCCGCTGGAGCCGCGCGCTCGGCACGCTGCTAGCCGCCGGCACGCCGCTCGCAGACGCCTTCGACTCACTCGCGCACGCAAGCGGCAACGCATACTTCGATCGCGCGAGCGCGGGCATCAGCGAGCGCCTGCGGCGCGGCGAGCGGCTAGCCGCCGCCATGCGCGCGGCTGGATGCTTTCCGGCCGACGTGGTTCAGCCCGTTGCCGTTGCGGAAGAGTCGGGCGCGCTCGACGCCATGCTGCTCGACGTGGCCTCGCTCGCGGACCGTCAGGTCGACGAAAAAATCGCGCTCGTGTCGAGCCTGTGCGAGCCGCTCGTGATCGTCGTGCTCGGTGCGCTGGTCGGCGGCCTCGTCGTCGCGATGTATCTTCCCATCATTCAACTGGGCAACGTGGTGTAGCATCGCTGCCAGATTCCGGTTCCGTCTCATGCCCGTCCAACTACTTTCCGCGCCCGATTCCGCAACGCCGCTCGCAGCCGCTCTCGCCGGTCTGCCCTTCGGCGTGCTCATGGGTTTCAGCATTGCGTTCGGGCTCGTCATCGGCAGCTTTCTCAACGTGGTCGTGCACCGGCTGCCGATCATGCTGGAGCGCGCGTGGCGCGCCGATGTGGCCGAAGCGAGCGGTACGCCCGGCCCGCTCTTCGAAGACGACGGGCTGCCCGCGCGCTACAACCTCTGGCTCCCTCGCAGCGCGTGCCCGCACTGCGGCCACGTTCTGCGTGCCTGGGAAAACATTCCGGTGATCAGTTGGGTGGCGCTGCGCGGGCGCTGCTCGCACTGTCATGCGCGCGTGAGCGTGCGCTACCCTCTCATCGAACTCGCAAGCGCGGCTTGTGCGGCCGGCGCATTGCTCGCCTTCGGGCCCACCGGCAAGGCGCTCGCCGCGTTCGTGCTGTGCGCCGCGCTCATCGCCGCGAGCGCCATCGACCTCCAACACCAGATGCTGCACGACGAGATCACGCAGCCGCTGCTGTGGGCCGGGTTGCTGATCAACTTCGCCGGCACCTTCGTCACGCTGCGCGAAGCGGTGATCGGCGCTGTTGCAGGTTATCTGGCGCTTTGGTGCGTCTATTGGGTCTTCAAGCTGTTGCGTGGCGTCGAAGGCATGGGCCACGGAGACTTCAAACTGCTCGCCGCGCTCGGCGCGTGGCTCGGCTGGAGCGCGCTGCCGCAGATCGTCGTGATCGCCGCAGTGGCTGGCGCGCTCGTCGGCATCATTGCTACGCTGACAGGGCGCATGCGTTTCGAGGAGCCGCTGCCGTTCGGCCCGTATCTGGCCGCAGGCGCGCTCGTCACATTGTTTGCGGGCACACCGCTGTATGGCGTATTTGCGTGGGGGAACTGATCGAATGTTCGCGGTCGGATTGACGGGTGGCATCGGTAGCGGCAAGTCCACCGTTGCAGATTGCTTCGCAGCGCGCGGCGTGACGATCGTCGACACCGATCTCATCGCGCATCGCATTACCGCGCCGCATGGCGTCGCAATGGCGCAGATCGTCGCGGAATTCGGCCCTGAATTCGTCGCGCCGGACGGCTCGATGGACCGCGCGCGCATGCGTACACTCGTGTTCGGCGACGAGTCCGCGCGCAAGCGGCTCGAGGGCATCACGCACCCGCTGATCCGCTCCGAGGCCGAACGCGAAACGCGAGAAGCGAGCGGGCCTTACGTGATCGTGGTCGTGCCCTTGCTCGTTGAGTCGGGCACCTGGAAGACACGTGTCGATCGCGTGCTCACCGTCGATTGCAGCGTGGAAACCCAGATCGCTCGCGTGATGCGCCGCAATGGCTTCACACGTGAGCAGGTGCTCGCGATCATCGCGCGACAGGCCACGCGCGAGGCGCGCCTCGCGGCCGCCGACAACGTAGTGGTGAACGACGACGGTGCGACGCTCGAAACGCTCGCTCAGGATGTCGACGCATTGCATCAGACCTATCTCAAGCTCGCTGCCGCAAAGGCCAGTCAGGCTCAAAACGCGCCATCCGCGCGCGATTAGCGGGACACATCGGCCAGGCGCCAGGCCGGCGCGATTGCGACCGTAGTCCCACGGCATTAGAATGTCCTGCAATCCGTCACCTACCACGCCCGAGGCGAGCGCGCTTGATTCTTTACGAGTATCCCTTCAACGAGCGAATCCGAACGCTGCTGCGCCTCGAAGACCTGTTCGAGCGCTTCACGTTTTTCCTGACCCAGGAGGATCCGAGGGAACATCACGTCGCGCTCACGACGCTCTTCGAAATCGCCGAAGTCGCAGGCCGCGCCGACCTGAAGTCGGACCTCATGAAGGAACTCGAGCGGCAGCGCCAAACGCTCGCGCCGTTCCGCGGCAATCCCGGCATCGAGCAGAATGCGCTCGAAACCGTGCTGGGCGAAATCGAGCAAACGCTAGCCGGCCTCACGCAGATGCAAGGCAAGACGGGCCAGCATTTGATGGACAACGAGTGGCTCACGAGCATCCGCAGCCGCGCGATCATTCCCGGCGGCACCTGCAAGTTCGATCTGCCGTCGTACTACGCGTGGCAACAGTTGCATCCCGATCAACGCCGTCAGGACATCGCCAAGTGGGTCACGCCACTGCTGCCGTTGCGCGACGCGGCCGCCATCGTGCTGCGCCTCGCGCGCGAATCGGGCCAGGCGTCGAAGGTTATGGCCATGCAGGGCAGTTATCAGCAGATGCTGTCGGGCCGTGCATATCAGCTCATGCAAGTGCGCGTGGCACCGGATTTGCGCGTGATTCCCGAAGCGAGCGCCAACAAGTACATGCTGTGGGTGCGCTTCACGGTGCAGGATGGCGATCTGCGTCCGCGCGCCGTCGATCAGGACGTGCCGTTCCAGCTCACGCTCTGCAGCCTGTGAAACCGAACGCGAAGCCACGCCAGACTCAACGCAACCAAAGTTCTATCGCATGACCACTGTCGTCAAATGTCCGTCCTGCGGCAAGGAAGTCCGCTGGGTACCGGAAAACCGCTTCCGGCCTTTCTGCTCCGAACGTTGCAAGCAAATGGATCTCGGCGCATGGGCGGCCGAAAAGTATCGCATCGGCGGCGCCGACGACGAAACGCCGCCGGAAGACGCGCCGCCCACGGATACGCGCCAATAGACGGCGTTGCGTGCTTGCGCCAGATGAAAAAATAGGCCGCTGTGCATCACGCACAGCGGCCTTTTGCATCGTCGCGGCCCGTCAGGGATTACTCCGCCGCCAGCCACTCCAGCACGGGAATCGTCGCGGGCAAGAGCGGCTCGACGCTCGCCGGCAGCGACTGCCAGACGAACGCCTGGCCTTCGCGACCATGCGGCTCGCCGGTCCACTCGGTCACCTTGCAGAAGAAAAGCCGCACATAGGCATGCGGATAATCGTGCTCGAGCGTATGCCACAGGTGGCACGCCTTCACGTCGATGCCCAGTTCCTCGTGCAGCTCGCGCGCCAGCGCGGCTTCGACCGTCTCGCCCGCTTCCAGCTTGCCGCCTGGAAACTCCCAGTAGCCTGCATACGGCTTGCCTTCCGGGCGCTGCGCGAGCAGGTAGCGGCCATCGGGCTGCACCAGCACGCCCACCGCGACTTCCGTCACGGGGCGTGCGTTTGCGGGAGCATCCTTTGCGGCGTTGGCTTCGGCGTTCATGCCTCTTGCGCCTTCTTGCCCGACCAGTCGCGTGCGAACTGCCATGCCACGCGGCCCGAACGCGAGCCGCGCTCCAGCGCCCACACAAGCGCGTCGCCGCGCGCCGATTCGACTTCGGCGTCGTCGCAGCCGAAATGGCGCAGCCAGTGTCCGACGATCGTCAGATAGTCGTCCTGCTTGAACGGATAGAAGCTCACCCAAAGGCCAAAGCGCTCAGACAGCGAGATCTTCTCTTCCACCACTTCACCCGGATGTATCTCGCCGTCGGGCATGTGCTTATACGTCTCGTTGTCGCTCATGTACTCGGGCAGCAGATGGCGGCGGTTCGAGGTCGCGTAGATCAGCACGTTGTCCGACTGCGCGGCTACCGAGCCGTCCAGTGCCACCTTCAGCGCCTTGTAGCCCGATTCGCCTTCCTCGAACGAGAGGTCGTCGCAGAAAACGATGAAGCGCTCGGGGCGCGCCGAGATCAGATCGACGATATCGCCGAGGTCGTGCAGATCGTCCTTGTCGACTTCGATCAGGCGCAGACCGTCCTGCGCATACGCGTTCAGGCACGCCTTGATCAGCGACGACTTGCCGGTGCCGCGCGCGCCGGTGAGCAGCACGTTGTTCGCGGGCTTCTTCTGCACGAACTGGCGCGTGTTGCGGTCGATGAGATCTTTCTGTCGGTCGATGTTCTGCAGGTCATCGAGCGAGATCAGCGAGATTGCGGGCACCGGCTGCAGGAAGCCGCGCCCCTGGCGCTTGCGCCAGCGAAACGCGACGGCCGCGTTCCAGTCGACATCGGGTGCCGACGGCGGCAGCACGGCTTCGAGGCGGCCGAGCAGCGCTTCGGCGCGGGTCAAAAACTGTTCGAGCTTGTCCATGTGATAAAGGCGTGAATCAGGAACGGTAATCGGCGTTGATGCTCACGTAGTCGTGCGAGAGGTCGCAGGTCCAGATGGTGGCTTGCGCGTCGCCACGGCCGAGCAGCACGCGAATCAGGATCTCGCTCTTCTTCATGACGCGTTGGCCGTCTTCTTCGCGGTAGGCCGGGTTGCGGCCGCCCGCTTTCGCCACGAGCACGTCGTCGAGATAGAGGTCGATCTTGTCGACGTCGAGGTCCGTCACGCCCGCATAGCCGATGGCGGCCAGGATTCGGCCGAGGTTGGGGTCCGAGGCGTAGAACGCCGTCTTCACGAGCGGCGAGTGGCCGATCGCGTAGGCAATCTGACGGCACTCGGCGACGTCCTTCCCGCCTTCGACCTGCACGGTCATGAATTTGGTCGCGCCTTCGCCGTCACGCACGATCAGTTGCGAGAGTTCCTGGGCGACCGCCGTCACGGCGTCGCGCAGCGCGGCGTAGGCGGGCGTGTCCGTCGACGTGATCGCGGGCAGGCTAGCCTTGCCCGAGGCGATCATGATGAACGAGTCGTTGGTCGAGGTATCGCCGTCGATGGTGACGCAGTTGAACGAGCGGTCGGCCACGTACTTCACAAGCTCGTCGAGCACGGGCTGCGCAACGTTCGCGTCGAACGCCAGGAAGCCGAGCATGGTCGCCATGTTCGGCTTGATCATGCCCGCGCCCTTGCTGATGCCCGTGAACGTGATGGCGTGACCGTCGATCGTCACCTGACGCGACACGGCCTTCGGCAGCGTGTCGGTCGTCATGATGGCCTGTGCGGCGTCGTACCAGTGCGCAGCCTTGCGATTCTCCAGCGCGGCGGGCAGGCCAGCCTTCAGGCGGTCGATGGGCAGCGGCTCGAGAATCACGCCCGTCGAGAACGGCAGTACCTGCGAGGACTCGAGGCCCGCGAGGCGCGCGAGTTCGTCGCAGGTTTCGCGTGCGTGCTTCATGCCCGGCTCGCCCGTGCCCGCGTTCGCGTTGCCCGTGTTCACCACCAGCGCGCGAATACCTTTGCCGCCCGCGCGCACCTTCGCGAGATGCTCGCGGCAGACCGTCACCGGCGCGGCGCAGAAGCGGTTCAGCGTGAACACGCCGGCCACGCTCGCGCCTTCGTCGACGGAAATCACCAGCACGTCCTTGCGATTGGGCTTGCGGATGTTGGCTTCCGCCCAGCCGAGCGTCACGCCAGCGACCGGATGAAGTTGAGCGGGATCAATCGAGGGGAAATTGACAGCCATGGTGGCGACCTGTCGAAAAGGCGATGCCGGCCAAGGCGCTGGAGCCTGGCCGGCATCGGGATTCAGAACTCAAGGCCCGCCAGGAGCAGCGGGCCACCGGAATCTACGATCAAGCCTGCGTCACGTGATCTTGCCGTGACACAGCTTGTATTTCTTGCCGCTGCCGCAGGGGCACGGGTCGTTGCGACCGACCTTCGGCAGGTCGCTGCCCACCGGCGGCGTATGGCTCATGGCCGCGCCCACCATTGCGGCGGCTGCGTCGGCGGCCACGGGTGCGGCAGCCGCGGGAGCCTGCGCTGCGTCGGCTTCGGCGAACTCGGCATGACGGAACTCGACGTTCTCGACATGATGGCCCTGCTCTTCGATCTGCTCGGCCGCCTGTTCGAGTTGCTCCGGCGACTGGATCTGCACGTTCATCACGATACGCGTGACTTCGAGCTTCACGGCTTCGAGCATCGCAGCGAACAATTCGAACGCCTCGCGCTTGTACTCCTGCTTCGGGTTCTTCTGCGCATAGCCGCGCAGATGGATGCCCTGGCGCAGGTGGTCGAGCGCCGCGAGGTGTTCGCGCCAGCTGCGGTCGAGCGTTTGCAGCATGACCGAGCGCTCGAACGCGCTGAACGATTCGCGGCCCACGAGCGCGACCTTCTGCTCGTACGCTTCGTCGCCGGCGGCTTGCACCGCTTCGAGAATTTCATCGGCGTCGATCGACGACGACTCGTTGATCATCTCCTGGATCGCGAGATCGAGCTGCCATTCGTTGCGCAGCACTTCTTCGAGCTCGGGCACGTCCCACTGCTCTTCGATACTGCCGTGCGGCACGAACTGGCGCACGATGTCCGTGATCACGCCATGACGCATCGCGCCAATCGTTTCGGTGATGTCATGCGCTTCGAGCAGTTCATTGCGCTGCTGGTAGATCACCTTGCGCTGATCGTTCGACACGTCGTCGTATTCGAGCAGCTGCTTGCGGATGTCGAAGTTGCGCGCTTCGACCTTGCGTTGCGCCGACTCGATCGAACGCGTGACGATACCCGCCTCGATCGCCTCGCCTTCCGGCATCTTCAGGCGGTCCATGATCGCGCGCACGCGGTCGCCCGCGAAAATGCGCAGCAGCGGATCTTCGAGCGAGAGATAGAAACGCGACGAGCCCGGGTCGCCCTGACGGCCCGCACGGCCGCGCAGCTGGTTGTCGATCCGGCGCGATTCGTGACGCTCGGTGCCGATGATGTGCAGACCGCCCGCGGCCTTCACCTGATCGTGCAGCGTTTGCCACTCGTCGTGCAGTTGCTGGATGCGGCGCGCCTTTTCGTCGGCGGGAATCGCTTCGTCGGCTTCGATGAACGCGGCCTGCTTCTCCGCATTGCCGCCCAGCACGATGTCGGTACCGCGACCCGCCATGTTGGTGGCGATGGTGACGCGCTGCGGACGGCCCGCTTCGGCGACGATCGCGGCTTCACGCGCGTGCTGCTTCGCGTTGAGCACTTCGTGCGGCAGACCGGCCTTCGTGAGCAGGTTCGAAAGCAGCTCCGAGTTTTCGATCGACGTCGTGCCGACCAGCACCGGCTGACCACGCTCGTAGCATTCGCGGATATCGCGAATCACGGCGTCGTAGCGTTCGTTCGCCGTCTTGTAGATCTGATCCTGCTTGTCGATCCGCTTGGGTGTGCGGTTCGTCGGGACCACCACCGTTTCGAGGCCGTAGATCTCGTTGAATTCGTACGCTTCGGTGTCGGCCGTACCCGTCATGCCCGAAAGCTTCGCGTACATGCGGAAGTAGTTCTGGAACGTGATCGAAGCGAGCGTCTGGTTCTCGCTCTGGATCTTCACGTGCTCCTTCGCTTCCACGGCCTGATGCAGCCCGTCCGACCAGCGGCGGCCAGCCATGAGACGGCCGGTGAATTCGTCGACGATGATGACTTCGCCGTTCTGCACCACGTAGTGCTGGTCCTTGTAGAACAGCGTGTGCGCGCGCAGCGCGGCGTACACGTGGTGCATCAGCGTGATGTTCTGCGGCGCGTAGAGGCTTTCGCCCTGGCCGATCAGGCCCCACTCGGCGAGCATGCGCTCCGCCTTCTCGTGGCCCGATTCCGTGAGGAACACCTGGCGCGCCTTTTCGTCGAGCGTGTAGTCGCCCGGCTTTTCCACGCCCGTGCCGTCGGCCTTCTCTTCGCCGATCTGCTGCTCGAGCAGCGGCGGCAGCGCGTTCATGCGCACATAGAGTTCGGTGTGGTCTTCGGCCTGGCCCGAGATGATGAGCGGCGTACGCGCTTCGTCGATCAGGATCGAGTCCACCTCGTCGACCACGGCGAAGTTCAGCGCACGCTGCACGCGCGCCTCGGTCTCGTAGACCATGTTGTCGCGCAGGTAGTCGAAGCCGAACTCGTTGTTCGTACCGTAGGTGATGTCTGCCGCGTACGCTTCCTGCTTCATCGCGTGGTCCATCTGCGACAGGTTGATGCCGACGGAGAGACCGAGGAAGTTGTACAGACGCGCCATCCATTCGGCGTCGCGCTGCGCGAGGTAGTCGTTCACCGTCACGACGTGGACGCCGCGGCCCGACAGGGCATTCAGGTAGACGGGCAATGTGGCGACGAGCGTCTTGCCTTCGCCAGTGCGCATTTCAGCGATCTTGCCGTAATGCAGCACCATGCCGCCGATCAGCTGCACGTCGAAGTGGCGCATCTTCAGCACGCGCTTGCTCGCCTCGCGGCAAACAGCGAACGCCTCGGGCAGCAGTTCGTCCAGCGAGGTGCCGTTGGCCACGCGCTCGCGGAACTCGACCGTCTTCGCGCGCAGTTGCTCGTCGGTGTACTGCTCGATCTTCGGTTCGAGCGCGTTGATCGCCGCTACCGTCTTCTGATATTGCTTGATCAGGCGCTGATTGCGGCTGCCAAAGATTTTCTGTAAGAAACCGGTGGTCATCGGATCGGTGTCTGCGTCGCGGCTTCGGCCGGGATTCCTGAGGGTGGGTTCAGCTGACTGCGCGGTATCTACACTGCGCAACCGGACCGAAAGAACCTCGGCGGCTTTAGCCCAAAAATGGTGGATTCGAATCGGGCATTTTAGCACGCGCCCTCTCACCCGCCTGTGTCAGCGCGAAGACGGCTCTGGCGCGCGCGGTGCCCGCACGGACGGCCTTCCCGCCGTGCGGCGAAGGGCCGCGATGCGGCCCTGGCCGAACGGCCTGAGGCCGCTGGGATGAGCGCAGCGCAGGCTACAATGACACTACCGCAGGCAACGAGATGCCGCTTGCGCTCTCCCATCCATACGCCACATGAGCCGTTTCTCGCCGTTTTCAAGGTCCAGAGGACCACGCGTCCCCCAGCCGCTCGCCGAAGTGCTGAGCCGCACGGACGCGTTCGCGCCGCTGCGCGCCGGCGTCGAGCAGATCGCGTCGATCCAGCGCGACCTGAACGCACTGCTACCCGACTATCTTGCTGCGAGCGTCGAGCCCGGCTTCATCAAGGACGGCACGCTGGCCCTTTTCACCGCACACAACGCGCTCGCGGCACGGCTGCGGCATCTGGAGCCGCGTCTTGTGGCCGACCTGCAGGCGCGCGGCTGGGCGTTGAACAGCGTGCGCATCCGTGTGCGTCCGCAAGCCGTGAAAGATCCCGCGCCGCCCAAGCAGGCGCGCATGACACCGGCCGGCGCGGCAGCGCTTCAGGCACTCAGCGAATCGCTGGACGCTTCGCCGTTGCAGGCTGCCCTCGCGAAGATGGCGGCGCGCCACACGAAAAAACGCTAATTCGGCGCACTGAAATCCAACGAAACCGCGCAAAAAGAAAAAGGGCAGCTTGAAGCTGCCCTTTTTTGCGCCGGATCTCGCTCGAAACTCAGGCGAACGCCGTCTGCGCCTCGTAGCCGAAGCCGCGCGGCGCCTTCTGCGGATCGTCGAACGTGACGATCTCGTAGGCGTCCTCATTCGCGAGGAGTTCGCGCAGCAGCGCGTTATTCAGGCCGTGGCCCGACTTGTACGCGTCGTAGGCCGCCAGCAGCGGATGGCCGACCACGTACAGGTCGCCGATCGCGTCGAGCATCTTGTGCTTCACGAACTCGTCGTCGTAGCGCAGGCCGTCGTTGTTCAGAATGCGGTACTCGTCCAGCACGATGGCGTTGTCCATGCTGCCGCCGCGCGCGAGGCCCAGCTCGCGCATCATCTCGACTTCGTGCGCGAAGCCGAACGTGCGGGCGCGCGCGATTTCGCGCACGTACGAGGTATTCGCAAAGTCCACTTCGAGCGCCTGGCCCGTCTTGTCGACGGCCGGGTGGCGGAAATCGATCGTGAACTTGAGCTTGAAGCCGAAGTAAGGCTCGAGACGTGCGAACTTGTCGCCGTCGCGGATCTCCACAGGCTTCTTCACCTTGATGAACTTCTTCGGAGCGTTCTGCTCCTCAATACCCGCCGACTGGATCAGGAACACGAACGAAGCCGCGCTGCCGTCCATGATCGGAATTTCTTCTGCGGTTACGTCCACATAGAGGTTGTCGATGCCAAGGCCTGCGCAGGCGGACATGAGGTGCTCGATCGTCGAGACACGTGCGCCGTCTTTCTGCAGCACCGAGGCCAAGCGGGTGTCGCCAATCGCCATCGCCGATGCGGGGATATCCACCGGCGTCGGCAAATCCACGCGCGAAAACACGATGCCCGTGTTCGGCGCCGCCGGACGGAGCGTCAGGTCGACCTTGCGGCCCGAGTGCAGGCCGATGCCGACTGTCTTCACGATTGATTTGATGGTTCGCTGCTTCAACATGGTCTTCTTGCTCATTGAAAATCCCAATCGGGATTTTTTATTTCATAGCACGAATTATACTCCAGTTGCACCGAGTCCGTCGTTTCCACCGGCGTGACAAACTGTTTCCCTGTATTACCCATTAGGGATGGAGGGCGGGCCGATGCCCGGAACGGAGGCGTTCCCGGGGTGATCGGCCCGCTGGGCTCACGTAATCGCCTGTCACATTTCCGTCGCAGGTTCGCGTTGCATCAGGGCAACGCCGCGCCCGCGAACGGGTTCATGCGCGGCTCAACGTGGCAAGTATGCTCGCAGCATCGCTCACTTCGAACTTGCCGGGCGCTTCGACGTGCAGCGTCTTGACCACGCCGTCGTCGACCACCATCGCATAGCGCTGGGAGCGGATTCCCATGCCACGCGCCGACAAATCCTGCTCCAGTCCGAGTGCACGAGTCAACGCTGCGCTGCCGTCGGCCATCATGCGTACCTTGCCCGAGGTACGCTGATCGCGTCCCCACGCGCCCATGACGAACGCGTCGTTGACGGACACGCACCAGACCTCGTCGACACCGGCCGCGCGCAGCGCGTCAAAGTGTTCGACGTAACCCGGCACGTGCTTCGCGGAGCACGTAGGCGTGAACGCGCCAGGCAATCCGAAGATCACCACGCGCTTGCCCGCCGCTTCCTTTCGCACGTCGAAGCTGTTCGGCCCCAGCGTGCAACCCTCGCGCGCGTCTTCGACGAACTCGAAGAGGGTCGCTTCGGGCAGCGTTTCACCCTGTTTGATCATGACTCGTCCTTCGCAACGATGCGCAAGCGTGTCGCGCTAGCGTTTTGCAATGTTGGGCAACGATGTACTCCAAGGTTACACAGGATCGTGGGCGACACCGCGCCTGTCCCCCACGCTCTACGCGTGGCGGGCAACCGTCCCTGCCGCGCATCCTCGCGGATGCGGCCTTGCTGGTCTTGCTCGCCTTCATTGCTACGCAGCGCGCTATCTGTCTGCGGGCGAGGGCAACGCGTGCCCTGCCGCAGTCAGATCGGCTCGCCTTAGTCCGCCTGCTTGCGCAGGAACGCCGGGATATCGTACGTGTCGACGCCCTTTTCCTGCAGCGCCTGCACGTGCGAAGCCGCGGTGTCGCGCGACGTGCGCCACACAGCCGGCGTGTCGAGCGCGCCGTAGTCGGCCGTGTTGCCGTGGCCGCTGTGCTGCGGTGCGTACGAACCTGCCGGAGCCGGGATCGGCTGGTTGTCCGTGCCCGTGCGCAGCAGTTGCATCGGCGCGGCTTGCTGCTTCTTCGCAGCGCGGCCAAGGCCCGTTGCCACCACCGTCACGCGCAGCGCGTCGCCCATCGCGTCGTCGTACACCGCACCGAAGATCACCGTGGCGTCTTCTGCAGCATAGCTCTTGATGGTGTTCATCACTTCGCGCGTTTCCGACAGACGCAGCGAACGGCTCGACGTGATGTTGACCAGCACGCCACGCGCGCCCGACAGATCGACGCCTTCGAGCAGCGGGCTCGCCACGGCCTGTTCGGCCGCGAGGCGCGCGCGATCGACGCCGGCCACCGTGGCCGTGCCCATCATCGCCTTGCCCTGCTCGCCCATCACCGTCTTCACGTCTTCAAAGTCGACGTTCACCAGACCGTCGACGTTGATGATTTCGGCGATGCCTGCAACTGCGTTGTTCAGAACGTCGTCCGCGCACTGGAAGCACTTGTCCATCTCGGCGTCATCGCCCATCACGTCGAACAGCTTGTCGTTCAGGACGACGATCAGCGAGTCGACGTGATCCTCCAGTTGCTGCGAGCCGGCTTCCGCCACGCGCATGCGCTTGCCGCCTTCGAACTCGAACGGCTTGCTCACCACGCCAACGGTGAGAATGCCCATTTCCTTGGCGATCTGCGCGACGACCGGAGCCGCGCCCGTACCCGTGCCGCCACCCATGCCGGCGGTGATGAACACCATGTGCGCGCCGCGCAGTGCGTCGGCGATGCGCTCACGTGCTTCTTCCGCTGCCGCGCGGCCCATCTCCGGCTTCGCACCGGCGCCGAGGCCCGTGTTGCCGAGTTGAATCACGGCCGATGCACGCGAGCGCGAGAGCGCCTGTGCGTCCGTGTTCATCACGATGAAATCGACGCCTTGCACGCCGCGATTGATCATGTGCTGCACGGCATTGCCGCCAGCACCACCAACGCCTACCACCTTGATGATGGTGCCGTTGGTTTCCGTTTCCAGCATCTGGAATTCCATGTTGCCTCCGTCAAGAAAAAGATTCCGCTCCTCGGCCGTTATCCAGTGGAAGATCGGGCAACCTTCCACTGCGCGCTAGCCGCCGTCACCAGCGCTTTTCGAAGCTTGTACTTCGCCTTCTGTCCTGCGACTTCTGTACTTAGAAGTTGCCGAGGAACCAGTCCTTCATGCGTGAAAAGACCTGGCCCATCGACCCCGACTGCACTGCAACCTTGCGACCGCGCATGCGCTGCGAGCGGCCTTCCACGAGCAAGCCCATTGCCGTCGAGTAGCGCGGATTGCGCACCACGTCGGCCAGACCGCCCGCGTATTCCGGCACGCCAATGCGCACCGGCTTCAGGAAAATGTCCTCACCCAACTCGACCATGCCCGGCATCATCGCGGCGCCGCCCGTGAGCACGACGCCCGAGCTCAGCAGTTCTTCGTAGCCCGATTCGCGCACCACCTGCTGCACCAGCGAGAAAAGCTCTTCCACGCGCGGCTCGATCACGGCGGCGAGCGCCTGGCGCGACAGCGTGCGCGGACCGCGCTCGCCAAGACCCGGCACTTCGATCATCTCGTCCGGATCGGCGAGCGCCTGCTTCGCGATGCCGTAGCTCACCTTGATGTCTTCCGCGTCGGGCGTGGGCGTGCGCAGCGCCATGGCGATGTCGCTCGTCACCTGGTCGCCCGCGATCGGAATCACCGCGGTATGGCGAATCGCGCCTTCGCTGAAGATCGCGATGTCGGTCGTGCCGCCACCGACATCGACGAGCACCACGCCCAGTTCCTTCTCGTCCTCGGTCAGCACCGCCAGCGACGAGGCGAGCGGTTGCAGAATGAGGTCGTTCACTTCGAGCCCGCAGCGGCGCACGCACTTCACGATGTTCTGCGCCGCGCTCACCGCGCCCGTCACGATATGCACCTTCACTTCCAGGCGAATGCCGCTCATGCCGATCGGCTCGCGCACGTCTTCCTGGCCGTCGATGATGAATTCCTGCGTGAGGATATGCAGCACCTGCTGGTCGGTCGGGATGTTGATCGCCTTCGCCGTTTCGATCACGCGCGCGACGTCTGCCTGCGTGACTTCCTTCTCCTTGATAGCGACCATGCCGCTCGAGTTGAAGCTGCGAATGTGGCTGCCCGCAATCCCGGTGAATACGTTAGTGATCTTGCAGTCGGCCATGAGTTCCGCTTCTTCGAGCGCTCGCTGGATAGACTGCACAGTGGCCTCGATGTTCACCACCACGCCTTTCTTGAGACCTTTCGATTCGCTCTGGCCGAGACCGATCACTTCGTAGTGGCCTTCGCCCTTTAGTTCGGCGACGACGGCCACCACCTTCGACGTCCCGATGTCGAGGCTGACCAGCAGATCCTTATAGTCTTTACTCATATCGTGCTCGTTGCGTGTGATGTCCTGTTACTTCTTACCCGGAGCGGGCGTGTCACTGATGAAGCGCATGCCGGCTGCTCTTATTGCAAACCCGTTCGGATAACGCAGGTCCGCGTATTCGATCTCTTTGCCCCAACGCTGCGTCACCGCCGACCACGCGGCGATGAGACGATGCGAACGCTCGCCCAACGTGTCGGCGTTGCGCTCGCGGCCCAGTTCCACCTGCATGCCGTTCGAGAGCTTCACCGTCCACGCGTAGCGCGCCGAGAGTGTCACTTCATCAGGCGTGAGCCCGAGCGGCGCGAACCATTTCGCGAGGTCGCGGTAGCGCGCGACCACTTCGGGCGCGGTGCCGTCGGGCCCGTCGAACGCGGGCAGCTCTTCGTCGAGTTCGCCCTGGTTCGCAGTGAACAATTCGCCGTCCGTGCTCACGAGCTGATCACTGCCCCACGTGCCCAGCGGTTTGTACTCTTCGAGCGTGACAGCCAGCGCGTTGGGCCATACGCGGCGCACGCTCGCGTGACGCACCCACGGCATCTGCTCGAACGCAGTGCGCGCCGTATCGAGATCGACGGTGAAGAAGTTGCCCTTCAGCCGGCCGACCACGCTCGCACGCACAGTGGGCGAATTGATGTGCTCGGTGTCGCCCTCGATGCGGATTTCTCGCAGCGCGAAGTTCGGTCGCTGCACGAGCCAGTAGCAGCCAGCCGCCAGCAGCGCGAGCGCGAGCAGCGCGTGCAACGCGTTGGCGGCAAGGTTGAGCTGGCGTACGTTATTCCACATTTCGAGATTGTCGGTTCAACGCAGGTTCGGCAATTCGTTGGTCAGAGATTAATTAGGGGTTCAATCTTTCAGCGTGAGTGCCAGCACGCGCACCACGAGGTCGCGATACTCGATGCCCACCGAGCGCGCAGCCTTCGGCGGCAGCGAGTGATCGGTCATGCCAGGCGCCGTGTTCACTTCGAGGAAATACGCGTTGCCAGCGCCGTCCATCATGAAGTCGGCGCGGCCCCAGTCGGTGCAGCCGAGCACGTCGAACGCGCGGCGCGCGAGCTTCTTCAGTTCCGCTTCCTTCTCCGGCGCGACGCCACACGGAATCAGATACTGCGTCGTGTCGAGGATGTACTTCGCGTCGTAGTCGTAGAACTCGCCGGCCGGCACGATCTTGATGATCGGCAGATCGAGGTCGCCCGCGATGCACGCGGTGTACTCGCCGCCGCCTTCGATGCTCTTTTCCACCAGCACGATCTTGTCGAACTTCGCGGCTTCTTCGAGCGCCGGCACGAGTTCGCTTTCGGCCTTCACCTTGATCACGGCCACGCTCGAGCCTTCGCTCGCGGGCTTCACGAAGAGCGGCAGGCCGAGCTTCGAGACGATCTGCGGCGCGCGCGCCGCGTAGTCGTCGCCGCGCAGCACCGCTTCGAACGGCGGCGTGGGAATGCCGAGCTGCTGCCACACGAGCTTGCTGCGGAACTTGTCGAGCCCGAGCGCGGAGCCGAGCACGCCCGTGCCCGTATAGCGGATGCCGTAAAAGTCGAGCGCGCCCTGGATCTGGCCGTTCTCGCCATAGCCGCCATGCAGCGCGTTGAACGCGCGCACGAAGCCTTCGTCCTTCAACGCCGAAAGCGGGCGCACGGACGGATCGAACGCATGCGCGTCGATGCCGGCGCTCTGCAGCGCCTGCAGCACCAGCGTGCCCGACTTGAGCGACACCTCGCGCTCGGCGGACACGCCACCGAACAACACCGCCACCTTGCCGAACTGCTTCGGGTCGAACTTCGGATCGATACTGCTCATGTCACTCACGCCTTCTGTTCCTGGGCTGCGATCCGGCCCGGCACACCGCCGATCGAACCCGCGCCCATCGTAATCACCACATCGCCGTCGCGCACCACTGCTGCGAGCGCGTCCGGCACTTCATCCACGGTCTCGACGAACACCGGCTCGACCTTGCCCGCCACACGAATCGCGCGTGCGAGCGCGCGGCCATCCGCTGCGACGATCGGCGCTTCGCCGGCCGCATAGACATCGGTCAGCACGAGCGCATCGACGGTCGACAGCACGCGCACGAAATCTTCGAAGCAGTCGCGCGTGCGCGTATAACGGTGCGGCTGGAACGCCAGCACGAGACGGCGCTCGGGAAACGCGCCGCGCGCCGCTGCAATCGTCGCGGCCATTTCCACCGGATGGTGGCCATAGTCGTCGATCAACGTCCAGGCGCCGCCGCCGTTGACGGGAATCTCGCCATAACGCTGAAAACGACGACCCACGCCGTTGAATTCCGCGAGCGCGCGTTGAATATCGGCGTCCTTCACTTCGAGTTCGGTCGCGATCGCAATCGCGGCGAGCGCGTTCTGCACGTTGTGCGTGCCCGGCAGATTCAGCACGATGTCGAGCGACGGCGCGTCTTCGCGCATCACCGTGAAGTGCATCTTGCCTTCGCGCGCGACCACGTTCACCGCGCGCACCTGCGCGTCGGACGCGAGGCCGTAGCGGATGATCGGCTTCGAGACGAACGGCAGAATCTCCTTCACGTTCGGGTCGTCCACGCACAGCACCGCAATGCCATAGAACGGCAGGCGATGCGTGAACTCGATGAACGCCTGCTTCAGGCGCGCGAAATCGTGCCCGTAGGTGTCCATGTGATCGGCGTCGATGTTCGTAATGACTTCGATCACCGGGAAGAGGTTCAGGAACGATGCGTCGGATTCGTCGGCTTCCGCCACGATGAAGTCGCCCGTGCCGAGACGCGCGTTCGCGCCCGCGCTGATCAGTCGTCCGCCGATCACGAAAGTCGGATCGAGGCCGCCCGCGGCCAGCACGCTAGCCACGAGCGAAGTCGTGGTGGTCTTGCCGTGCGTGCCCGCGATCGCGATGCCCTGCTTCAGGCGCATGAGTTCCGCGAGCATGACGGCGCGCGGCACGATGGGAATACGGCGATGGCGCGCCGCGAGCACTTCCGGGTTGTCGCTGCGCACCGCGGTCGAAACGACCACGGCGTTCGCGCCTTCGATGTTCTCTTCGGCATGGCCGATCGCGATGCGCGCGCCAAGCGCGGCGAGTCGATCGGTGACCCCGTTCTTCGAGAGGTCAGAGCCGCTTACCTGATAGCCGAGGTTGACGAGCACTTCGGCGATGCCGCTCATGCCCGCGCCGCCGATGCCGACGAAATGGATATGTTTGACGATGTGTTTCATTGCTTTCCTCCCGCACTTACGCCCGCCACGGCCGCGCAGATGCGCGCGACCTGATCGGCGGCGTCGGGTTTCGCGAGCGCGCGAGCGCGCCCGGCCATTTCCGCCAGCGATGTTCTGGTCTGATGCCGCAACCAGTCGGCGAGTCCTTCCGCCGTCAGGTCGCGTTGCTGCACCACGAGCGCTGCGTCCTTGTCGGCAAGGAACGCGGCGTTGGTGGTCTGGTGGTCGTCCACGGCGTAGGGGAACGGCACGAAGCATGCCGCCACGCCCACAGCCGCGATTTCGGCCACCGTCATTGCGCCCGAACGGCAGATCACGAGGTCCGCGTTCCGGTAGGCGCTCGCCATGTCGTCGATGAACGGCACGAGCTGCACCGTGTCATTCAGTTCGAGTCCGGCGTCGAGATAGTTTTGACGCAAGGCGTCGATGTGCTTCGCGCCCGCCTGATGCACGATATGCGGACGCTCCTCAGGCGCGAGCAGCGACAGCGCGCGCGGCACCACTTCGTTGAGCGCCGTGGCGCCGAGACTGCCGCCCACCACGAGCACGCGCAGCGGGCCGGTACGCGCCGCGTAGCGCGCCGCCGGCGCATCGACGTGTTCGAGCGCTTCGCGGATCGGGTTGCCGGTCCACTCGGCGTTCGGCAGCGCGCCCGGAAACGCCACGAGCACGCGCTTCGCCAGTTTCGCGAGCACCTTGTTCGCGAGACCGGCGATCGAATTCTGTTCATGCAGCACGAGTGGACGGCCCGAAAGCGCGCTCATCACGCCCGCCGGGAACGTGATGTAGCCGCCCATGCCGAGCACGACGTCGGGCTTCACGCGGCGCAGCGCCGCGAGGCTCTGCGTGCAGGCGCGCAGCAGGTTCAGCGGCAGCATCAGCTTGGTCTTGATGCCCTTGCCGCGCACGCCGCCAAAGCGCACGTATTCCATCGAAATGCCGTGCTTGGGCACGAGCGTCGCTTCCATGCCTGCGGGATTGCCGAGCCAGACCACGCGCCAGCCCCACTGCTCCATGCGATGCGCGACGGCGAGCCCCGGGAACACGTGTCCCCCGGTGCCGCCGGCCATCACCATGAGCGTGCGCGTTGCAGCGGTCATACCTTGCCTCCGCGCATCAAGACCCGGTTCTCGTAATCCACACGCAGCAGCAGCGCCACCGCGACGCAGTTCAGCAAGATGCCCGAGCCGCCATAGCTCACGAGCGGCAGCGTGAGACCCTTGGTCGGCAAGAGCCCCAGGTTCACGCCCATGTTGATGAAGGCCTGCGCGCCGAACCACACGCCAAGGCCCTTGGCGACGAGACCCGCGAACGTGCGGTCGAGCGCGAGCGCCTGGCGGCCGATTTCAAATGCGCGACGCACGATCCAGTAAAACAGCAGGATCACGACGAGCACGCCGACGAAACCGAGTTCCTCGCCGATCACGGCGAGAATGAAGTCGGTGTGGGCTTCGGGCAGATAGTTGAGCTTCTCGACGCTGCCGCCAAGGCCCACGCCGAACCACTCGCCGCGCCCGAACGCGATGAGCGAGTGCGTGAGCTGGTACGCCTTGCCCTGCGCGTAGCGGTCGTCCCACGGATCGAGGTATGCGAAGATCCGCTCGCGACGCCACGGCGACGCCCACACGAGCAGCGTGAAGGTGCCCACTGCGGTGGCCACGAGGCCGCCAAACAGCTTGCCGTTCACGCCGCCGAGAAACAGCACGCCCATGGCGATCGCGGCGATCACCATGAATGCGCCCATGTCGGGCTCGAGCAGCAGCAGCGCGCCAACCACGCCCACGGCGAATGCCATGGGCAAGAAGCCCTTCGCGAAGCTGTGCATGTATTCCTGCTTGCGCACCGTGTAGTTGGCCGCGTAGATCGTCACGGCGAGCTTCATGATCTCCGACGGCTGCATGTTCGTGATGCCGAGCGGAATCCAGCGCCGCGCGCCGTTCACGCCCTTGCCGATGTGCGGAATCAGCACGACCACGAGCATGGCGAGCGAAATGAGAAAGAGCTTCGGTGCGTAGCGCTCCCATGTGGAAACGGGAATGCGGAACGCGATGAGCGCCGTGACCGTGGCGATCACGAGCGAAACGATGTGGCGCACGAGGAACGCCCAGTCGCGGTACGAGGCGTACTTGGGCGAATCGGGCATGGCGATCGAGGCCGAGTAGACCATCACCACGCCAAGACCGAGCAGCGCGATCACGGCCCACAGGAGCGAGTGGTCGTAGTCGAGCATGCGCGAGCGTCCGGGACGAACGCCGTTGACGACGCTCGCCAGACCGCCCGAGCGAGCGCCGCCCGACGAACCGCCGGCCTGACCGTCATCGCGCGAGAGGCGCGCACCGAATCGCTCGGACCAGCTCATATCATCGTCCCCCGTTCTGCGGCGATTTCTTCCACCGTGTCGTGGAACACGGCTGCGCGATGGGCGTAGTTGCGGAACATGTCGAGGCTCGCGCACGCGGGCGAGAGCAGGACGACGTCGCCGGGTTGCGCAAGCGCCGTCGCCGCGCGCGTCGCTTCTTCGAGCGTCGCGTGGTCGCTCATCGCGATGCCGGTTTCTTCGAGCGCCGCGCGGATCTTCGGCGCGTCGCGGCCGATCAGCATCACGGCGCGGCACCAGCGTGCAACCGGCGCTGCGAGAGGATCGAAGTCCTGGCCCTTGCCGTCGCCGCCGGCGATCAGCACTGCGCGCTGCGCGAGGCCGTCGAGCGCCGCAACCGTCGCGCCGACGTTCGTGCCCTTGCTGTCGTCCACATAGTCGATGCCTTCGATCGACGCAATCAGTTCCACGCGATGCGGCTCGCCGCGATACTCGCGCAGTCCGTGCAGAAGCGGCGCGGGCGCGAGGTCGATCGCGCGCGTGAGCGCGAACGCCGCGAGCGCGTTGGCTGCGTTGTGCAGACCGCGAATGCGCAGCGCGTCGGCAGGCATGAGGCGCTTCATGCCGAGATTCACGGGTGCGGCTTCCTGCTGCTTGCGGCGGCGCGGGGAGAGAGGCACGTCGGCCGGATCGAGATCGTGCGCCTGCACGAGCCACTGCATGCCGTTCTCGCGCAACAGACCCAGGTCGCCGTCGTTTTCAGGCTCGTTCAGGCCGAAGGTCACCACCTTTGCATCGCCACTCGCTTTCACGCTGGCGAGCGACATCACGCGTGCGTCGTCGCGGTTGAGCACGCGCGTCGTGCGCGGCCCGAAGATGCGACCCTTCGCGGCCGCGTAGGCGTCGAGGCCGCCGTGCCAGTCGAGATGGTCCTGCGTGATGTTGAGAACAGCCGCGGCGTCGGGCTCGAACGTATGCGCCGTCTCCAACTGGAAGCTCGACAGTTCGAGCACCCAGACGTCGGGCAGCGCAGTGTTGTCGATGGCTTCGGCGAGCTTGTCGAGCATGGCCGGGCTGATATTGCCCGCCACCGCCACGCGCTTGCCAGCACGCTCGCAGAGCATGCCCGTCAGGCTCGTCGTGGTGGTCTTGCCGTTCGTGCCGGTGATGGCGAGCACCTTCGGTGCGTAACCGCTCTCGCCGAGATGGCGCAGCGCCTGCGCGAAGAGTTCGAGTTCGCCCCACACTTCGATGCCTTGTTCGCGCGCGGCGGCGATCAGCGGCACGAGATCTTCGGCTAGCGGCGAGAGGCCCGGGCTGATCGCTACGAGTTCCACGCCGTCGAGCAGCGCCGTCGTGAACGGGCCGCCCACGAAATCGGCGTCGATGCCGCGCGCCGCGAGTTCGGGCAAGTTCGGCGGCGCTTCGCGCGTGTCGGCAATGCGCAGGCGGCAACCATGCCGCGCGCACCAGCGCGCCATCGCGAGACCCGATTCCCCGAGTCCCAGCACGAGCACCATCGGCTTTTGCCGATCCCGAAACTTCTCGCCAAACATCGCTTGCTTCCCTTGCTTACTTAAAGGCTCAACGCAGCTTGAGCGTGGACAAACCGATCAGACACAGCATCAGCGTGATGACCCAGAAACGCACGACAACCTGCGTTTCCTTCCAGCCAGACAATTCGAAATGGTGATGCAGCGGCGCCATCTTGAAGATGCGGCGCCCTTCGCCGTAACGCTTTTTCGTGTACTTGAACCAGGTGACCTGCAGCATTACGGAGAGCGTCTCTGCAACGAAGATGCCGCCCATGATGAAGAGCACGATCTCCTGACGCACGATCACCGCAATGGTTCCCAGCGCGCCGCCGAGCGCAAGCGCGCCCACGTCGCCCATGAACACCTGAGCCGGATACGTGTTGAACCAGAGGAACGCGAGCCCCGCCCCGCCCATCGCAGAACAGAAGATGAGCAGTTCGCCGGCGCCGGCGATGTGTGGAAAGAGCAGATACTTCGAGTAGACCGAGCTGCCCATCACGTAGGCGAACACGCCGAGCGACGCGCCGACCAGCACGACGGGCATGATCACGAGACCGTCGAGGCCATCGGTGAGGTTCACGGCGTTGCTCGCGCCGACGATCACGAAGTACGTGAGTGCGATGAAGCCCCACACGCCGAGCGGATAGCTGATCGACTTGAGGAACGGCAGCAGCAGGTCGGCGCGCGCGGGCAGACCCATCGAAAGACCGCTGCGCACCCACGCCATGAAGAGATCGAACACGCGCACGTTGCTCGCTTCAGAAACGCTGAACGCGAGATACACCGCCGCGAACAGACCGATTACCGACTGCCAGAAGTACTTTTCGCGCGAAGACATGCCGCGCGGGTCCTTGTAGACGACCTTGCGATAGTCGTCGACCCAACCGATCGCACCAAAGCCGAACGTGACGAGCATCACGATCCAGATGAAGCGGTTCGTGAGGTCGCCCCACAGCAGCGTGGAAACCGCGATGCCCAGCAGAATGAGCACGCCGCCCATGGTCGGCGTGCCGGACTTCACGAGGTGAGTTTGCGGGCCGTCCGTACGCACGGCCTGGCCGACCTTCATTGCGGTGAGCTTGCGGATCACCCACGGGCCGAGGAAAAGCCCGATCGCCATCGCGGTGATGGTCGCCATCACCGCACGGAACGTCAGATAACTGAACACGCGCAAGAAGCTTGCGTCATTCTGCAGCCATTGCGCCAGCGCCAGTAGCATGCCTTGTATTCCTTAGTATTTCAGTGCGCGCCGGACTTGGCGTCCGGCGCAGGGTTTTGCGGATTCGTAAGTGCCGCCACCACGCGCTCCATTTGCATGAAGCGCGAGCCTTTCACGAGAATCGTTGCGCCAGCGCCGTAACCGGCGCCAGCCAGCGCGCGCACGAGTTCGCCGACGTCCGCGGCATGCAGCGCCTGAGCGCCGAACGCCGCCGCGGTATCACGCGCGGCGTCGCCGAGCGTGTAGAGCACGTCGATGCCGCGTTCCTTCGCGTACGCGCCCACCTCGCGGTGAAACGCGGGACCGTCGTCGCCGACTTCGCCCATGTCGCCCAGCACGAGCACGCGCGGCGACACGCGCGAAGCCAGCACGTCGATCGCCGCGCGCACGGAATCGGGATTCGCGTTGTAGGTGTCGTCGATCACCGTTGCGCCCGCCAGCTCGCCAAGCGCCGCGCGCTTCACCTGCAAGCGGCCCTTCACCGGCTCGAACGCCTCCAGACCGCGCCCGATCGCGTCGAGCGATACGCCCGACGCAATCGCCGCCGCCGTAGCCGCGAGCGCGTTGTGCGCGTTGTGCGCGCCCAGCACTTTCAGCTCCACTTCGAGATGGCCTTCCGGCGTCGCGATCGCGAGACGGTTGCCGCCCAGCTTCTCAACGAGCTTGCCGGTGACTGCCGCTTCGACCGCATTCGTATCCGTATGCAGCGCGAAGTCGAGAATGCGCGAACCCGTAGCCGCCACGCGCCAGATGCTCGCGTAGGCATCGTCTGCGGGAAACACCGCGACACCCGTGGGCTTGAGCGCGTGAATCACGCTCGCATGCTCGAGCGCGACGGCTTCCACCGTCGCCATGAATTCCTGATGCTCGCGCTGCGCGTTGTTCACCACCGCGACCGTCGGCTCGGCGAATCTCGCGAGCAGATCGGTCTCGCCGGGATGATTCATGCCGAGTTCGACCACAGCCAACCGATGAGCGTCGCTCAAGCGCAGCAACGTTAACGGCACGCCGATGTCGTTATTGAGGTTTCCGGTCGTCGCGAGACGAAAATTTTCACCAACGGCCGCCGCGAAGATCGACGCGATCATTTCCTTGACCGTCGTCTTGCCGTTGCTGCCCGTCACGGCGACGAGCGGCATCGAGAAGCGACGGCGCCAGCCAAGCGCGAGCGAGCCGAGCGCCTTGCGCGTGTCGTCCACGCGCAGCGCGGGAATGCGCCAGTCGCCGGGGCTGCGCGAAACGAGCGCGGCGCTTACGTGACGGTTCGCGACCTCGCCGAGAAAGTCGTGCGCGTCGAAGCGGTCGCCCTTGAGCGCGACGAAGAGATCGCCCGGGCCCGTCGCGCGGCTGTCGGTCGAAATGCGCCCGAATGTCGCGTTCTCGTCGCCGAGTACGCTCGCGCCGGGAATCAGCGCAGCGGCTTCGCGCAGGGAAAGCATCGTCATTCACCACCTCCGCGCCCGTGCGTGGCACGGGCGGCGAGTGCAAGCCGCGCGTGGTCCTGGTCGGAGAACGCGCGCTTCTTGCCCATGATTTCCTGGGTCGCCTCGTGGCCCTTGCCGGCCAGCACGACGACGTCTTCGCGCGCCGCGCCGCGCACCGCCTGCAGGATCGCGCTCGCGCGGTCCTCGATGCGGCGCGCCTTCGCGGCGTCACGCATGCCTTGCGCGATCTGCTCGATGATCGCGGCCGGCGATTCGCTGCGCGGGTTGTCGCTCGTCACGACGACCTGGTCGGCGAGGCGCTCCGCGATCGCGCCCATGAGCGGGCGCTTGGTCGCGTCGCGATCGCCGCCGCAGCCGAACATGCAGATGAGCTGGCCGCCGCGTGCAGCTGCCATCGGGCGCAGCGCTTCGAGCGTTTTTTCGAGCGCGTCCGGAGTATGCGCGTAATCGATCACGACGAGCGGCTCGTCGTGATCGGCGCGGCCGCCAAGTCGCTCCATGCGGCCATTCACCGGCTGCAGCTTCGAGATCTCGTTGAGCGCCGCGACGAGCGGCACGTTCGCCGCAAGCAGCGCGCCGAGCACGCCGAGCAAATTGCTCACATTGAACAGGCCGAGAACATGCGCCTCGACTTGCGCCTCACCCCAGTCCGACGTTTCCAGATGGAACGCCGTGCCCGTGGCGGTCGCGCGCACGTCGTTCGCGCGCAGCCAGGCGTCGGCAACGGGTGCGTCGGCGGCGGGCGTCGCCACGCTATACGCAATCGTGCGGGCCTTGCCACGCGTCGCGGCGATCAGGCGGCGGCCCGCTGCGTCGTCGGCGTTGATGATCGCCGCGCGCAGACCCGTCCATGCGAACAGACGCGCCTTCGCGGCTTCATAGGCCTCGAACGTGTGGTGATAATCGAGATGGTCTTGCGTGAGATTCGTGAAGACAGCGATGTCGAACGAGGTACCGTTTACCCGGCCCTGATGCAGCGCGTGCGAGGATACTTCCATCGCAATAGCCTGTGCACCTTCGCCGCGCAATTGCGCGAGGCTGCGCTGCAGTTGCGGCGCGTCGGGCGTGGTGAAACCCGTGTGCGCGAGCTGGCCCGGAAAACCGGTGCCCAGCGTGCCGACGATCGCGCACTTCTTGCCGATGGCCGTGAACGCCGAAGCGATCCACTGGCTGCACGAAGTCTTGCCGTTCGTGCCCGTCACGCCGACCACGAGCATGGCATCGCTCGGGTCGCCATACCAGCCGCTCGCGATTTCTCCCGCGAGCACGTCGAGCTGCGGCACAGCGAGCGCGATCGAGGCATCAAGCTTTTCGCCCGTATAGCCTTCCGGCTGAAACAGCACGGCTGCGGCGCCACGCTCGATCGCATTGTCGATATGAGGGCGGTTGTCCGCACCCTCGACGGCGTAAGCGAGAAACACGTCGCCCGGCTTGAGCGAGCGCGTGTCGGCGTGCAGGCCGGCTGCGGGCGCGACGTGCGCACGCAGCCATGCGAGCGCGTCCGCGATCTGCCGGTGCGCGGGATGCTGGTTGCGCGTGGCGCTCATCGGACGACTCCAGGTCGATTTTTCGCGTTGTCCGCGACGGTCATGTGGCGCGCGGCGGCGGTGCTCTTGCTTGCAGGTGCGTTCGCTACGCGCTTCACAGGCGTAGCCGGCGCGTTCGCGGCGGCCGGGGCCGAGGCACCGGCGGCGCTATTGTCCTCGACGACGAGCTGCTTCACCGGCATATCCGGCGGGACGTTGAGCGAGCGCAGCGTATCGCCGACGATGCCGGAGAACACCGGCCCCGACACCGCGCCGCCAAAGTGGCTGCCGGCAGTCGGTTCGTCGACCGTGACGGCCACGACGATGCGCGGATTCGGCATCGGCGCCATGCCGACGAACGACGCACGGTACTTCGAATGATCGTAGCCGTGCGGTCCATGCTTGTACGCCGTACCGGACTTGCCGCCCACGCGGTAGCCGGGCACGGCGGCGTCGGGCGAGGTGCCGTCCTTCGACACCACGCTCTCCAGCATCGTGCGCACTTCACGCGCCGTGGTCGGCGCGAAGACCTGGGTGCCCTGCACCGGCTGCGTATCGCCGGGGTGGCGGAAGATCGTGACAGGCAGGATCTGGCCGTCGTGTGCGATCGCCGTGTACGCGCGCGCGAGCTGGAACAGCGAAACGGAGAGGCCGTAGCCGTAGGACATCGTCGCCTGCTCGATGCGGCGCCAGCTTTTCCACGGACGCAGACGGCCCGCCGCCGCGCCGGGGAACCCGACCTTCGGCGCCTGACCGAGACCGATGCTGGTGTACATGTCCCACATTTCTTCGGGGCGGAGCGTCATCGCGATCTTGGTCGCGCCGATGTTGCTCGACTTCTGGATCACGCCGCCCACCGTCAGCACGCCAAAACCGGCGTCGTCGGTAATCGTCGCGCCGTCGAGGGTGAAGTGGCCCGCGCCCGTATCCACCAGTGTACTCGGCGAGACACGGTGCAGATCCAGCGCGAGCGACACCGTGAACGGCTTCATGATCGAGCCCGGCTCGAACACGTCGGTCAGAATGCGGTTGCGCAGCTGCTCGCCCGTGAGGTGCGAGCGGTCGTTCGGGTTGTAGGTCGGATAGTTCACGAGCGCGAGCACTTCGCCCGTGCGCACGTCCACCACCATCGCCGCGCCGGCCTTGGCCTTGAACTTCTCGACGGCCGCTTTCAGGTTCGAATAGGCGATGTACTGAATCTTGCTGTCGATCGACAGTTCGACGTCCCGGCCATCGTGGGGCACGACCGTTTCGTCCACGTCCTCGATGATGTGGCCCATGCGGTCCTTGATGACGTGCCGAATGCCGGGCACGCCCGCGAGCACCTTCTGGTCGGAGAGCTCGACGCCCTCCTGGCCTTCGTCCTCGACGTTGGTGAAGCCGATCAAGTGCGCAGTGACGTCGCCTTCCGGATAGAAGCGCTTGTACTCGTTGCGCTGGTAAATCCCGGGAATGTCGAGCGCAGTGACCTTCTGCGCGATGTCGAGCGGCACCTGGCGCTTCACGTAGACGAAAGTCTTGTCTTCGGAGAGCTTCGCGCGCAGCTCTTTCGTATTCATGCCGAGCAGCGTGCCGAGCTGGTTGAGCTTGTCGGCGCCGAGATCGTCGGGCACGGCTTCGGGAATCGCCCAGATCGCACGCACGGGCAAGCTCGTGGCAAGCACGAGGCCGTTGCGGTCGAGAATCTTGCCGCGCGTGGCCGGCAGCTCGATCGTGCGCTGGTAGCGGCTTTCGCCCTGCTTCTGATAGAACGCGTTGCCGGGGCCCTGAATCCAGAACGCGCGCGCGGCGAGCGCGACGAACGCCATGAAGAGCAGGAACACGACGAGCTTCGAGCGCCACATCGGCAGGCGCACGGAGAGAATGGGGTTGGCGCTGAAGGCAACGCTCTTGCGGCGATTGTCCTTTTTCATCGCGTGCCTCCGCGGCGTGCAGGCGTAGGCGCGGCGCCCTGCGGGGGCGCCGAGGTCGGCACGGGAGCGTCGACGGCGGTTGCGCTGCCCGGCGCGAGCGTCAGATATTGCGTGCGTCCGGTCGTGACGGGCTGCATCTTGAGCGAGTCGGTGGCGATCTGTTCGATGCGCGACGTTCTCGACAGCGCGCTCTGCTGATATTGAAGCTGTGCGTAATCCTGCTGAAGCTGATGCTCCTGCGACTGCGCGCGTTGCAACTGGATGAAGATCTGGCGCTGCTGATTGGTGGCGTTCACGACGGAAAGCGCGCACCCCATGACGACGATCAGCAGGAAGATGTTCAGACGATTCATGGTGTGATGCGCTCCGCGGTGCGCATCACGGCCGAGCGGGCGCGCGGGTTCGCGGCGACTTCCTCGTCGCTCGCGAACACGCGGCCGAGCAGCTTGAGCGGCGGGCTCGGCAGGTCGACGGCGCGGATCGGCAGGCGGCGGTCCACCGCCGGCGCACTCGCGTTGGCCTGCATGAACCGCTTGACGATCCGGTCTTCGAGCGAATGAAAGCTGATGACCACCAGCCGCCCCCCCTGTTCCAGCAACGACAGTGCTGCTTCTAGAACGACCTGCAGCTCCGCAAGCTCTTGATTGACGTGAATCCGTATAGCTTGAAAGGTGCGGGTTGCCGGGTCCTTACCCTTCTCACGGGTTTTGACGACGTTAGCCACGATTTGGGCAAGCTCGCCCGTGCTGTCGAGAGGCCCGAGACGGTCGGACTCTGCCCGGCGAGCAACAAGCGCCTTTGCAATCTGAAAAGCAAACCGTTCTTCCCCATAATCCCGAATTACCTCCGTCAGTTCCTGCACCGTGGCCCGAGCGAGCCAGTCAGCGGCGGACTCGCCGCGCGTCGGGTCCATCCGCATGTCGAGCGGGCCATCTGCGCGGAAACTGAAACCGCGCTCCGGGTCGTCGATTTGCGGCGACGACACGCCAAGGTCCAGCATTATTCCCGACACACGCCCCACCCCGCGCGACGCGAGCTCGTCGCGCAGCGAAGCAAAACTCTCATGCACGATCGAAAACCGCGCGTCGCCGACGGTTTGCGCCGTCGCGATCGCGAGCGGATCCTTGTCGAACGCGATCAGCCGCCCGGCCTCCCCGAGACGCCCGAGGATCGCGCGACTGTGCCCGCCGCGACCGAACGTGCCGTCCACATAGACGCCGTCCGCGCGCGTGATCAGCGCGTTCACCGCTTCGTCTAGCAGCACCGTGCGATGCTGCAGTCCCTGTCCCATCGCAGATGCCATAGCTTTTTGAACCGCGATCAGAACGTGAAATTTTTCAGGGCGTCGGGCATGCCCTGAGCCATTGCCGCCTGTTCCTTGGCGGCGTAGGTCTGCGCATCCCACAACTCAAAATGACTACCCATGCCGAGCAGCATGACTTCCTTTTCCATTCCTGCCGCCAGACGCAATTCAGGTGAAACGAGCACGCGGCCCGCACTGTCGACATCGACATCGGACGCATTGCCGAGAAAAATACGGCGCCACCAGTGCGCGTCCATCGGCAAGGCGGCGACCTTCGAGCGGAACACTTCCCATTCGGGGCGCGGAAATAGCAACAGGCAGCCGTCCGGGTGCTTGGTGATCGTCACCCGTCCTTCTGCCTGTTGTTGCAGCGCTTCCCGATAGCGGGACGGAATCGACATCCGTCCTTTCGCATCGAGTGTCAGCGCCGACGCCCCCTGGAACAATTTGCTCCCCCTAATGCGGCGCTTTTCGCCGCCCGCCTAAATCCCGGAAAATCTACCTGAATACGCGCCCGAAATCACACAAAAATACACTTTCTCACACTGTCTCCCACTTTAGAGGAACGCCCAACGAGGGTCAAGGGAGACCGAACGTTTTTTGACGAAATTTATCCGCTAGAACAAGGACTTAGCGGCACTTGTTGAAGTCAGGAGAAAAGCCAAAAAACGTTATGAATGAATGAGCTAACGCAGGTTCTGAAGGTGATACGTGAAAAGCGCGGCGATAAACGGCCTATGGCGGGATCGAGCGGGGGGCTTGCGGGGATTAAAACCGGGGGCTGAAAGCTCTGAAAGATTAATACGGGTTTGGGCCGACAGCGATTGCCGGCCCACGTCGTCTAATCAGATGTAATAGGCGGTGCGCGTCATGACTTTCGATGCTACACGCATTAGCGAACGCACCGGCAGCGGTAATTCGACTCCGCCCAGATCAGCGGCCGATTTAGCGTGCGAGATTTCGTCGGCGCGCATTTGCTCGACGACCGCGCGCGATTCGAGATCGGCGGGCGGCAGGCTGTCGAGGTGGCTGTCGAGATGATGCTCGACCTGGCGCTCGGTTTCGGCCATGAAGCCGAGGCTCACCTTGTCGCCGAGGCGCCCGGCGGCGAAGCCGATCGCGAGCGCGCCAGCGTACCAAAGCGGATTGAGAAGGCTTGGACGCGAGTCGAGCGCTTGCAGACGGCGCGATGTCCACGCGAGGTGATCCTCTTCTTCGCGTGCGGCCTGCTCGAAGGCGGCCCTGAGCGAGGGCGAGCGCGCCGAGATCTTCTGCGCCTGATATAGCGCCTGTGCACACACTTCCCCCACGTGATTGACACGCATGAGGCCGGCGGCATGCGTGCGCTCTGCGGGCGTGAGTTCGCTGCCGGCTGGCACGGCATCGCCTTCGGGCGTCACTTCGATGGTAACGGGGGACGGCTGCGGCATCGGGCGCGTCATGCGCGACACGCCAGTGAGCGAACGCAGGCCCCGGTCGAATTCGGTAATCAAGTCATCTAGTGTCATCCAGCCTCCCTTTCGTTGCGTTGGCGAGCCGGATTTCTCGCTCGCCCGGACTGCCCTTTCACCTCTACACAAACTCACGGAGATCCGTCAATCCGGGGCAGCGCCGATAGATAGCCGCACATTCTAGACCATGTTGTGTAAACGAAACAGGTACTTAGCGAGGCCCTGGCTTTTCCTTTGTGACTATTAACCCTTTTGTTACATTACATGCCAACTTCTCGCGAAGTTTGAAGGACAGGACCACGCACTATAAAAAACCGGTCCCGTTAAAAGACGCAAAAGATTCGCAAACACTGGAGATCATTCAATGAAGAAGTCGCTTCTCGCGCTGGCTGCGCTGGGCGCGTTCGCGGGCGTTGCTCACGCTCAGAGCAGCGTCACGCTGTACGGCATCATCGACGAAGGTTTCAACATCAACACGAATTCGGGTGGCAAGCACCTGTACAACCTGTCGAGCGGCGTTCTGCAAGGCAGCCGCTTCGGTCTGCGCGGCGCTGAAGACCTCGGCGGCGGCCTGAAGGCAGTCTTCGTGTTGGAAAACGGTTTTGACGTGAACAACGGCAAGCTCGGTCAGGGCGGCCTGATGTTCGGTCGTCAAGCGTATGTCGGCCTCTCCAGCTCGCAGTTCGGCACGGTCACGCTGGGTCGCCAGTATGACTCCGTCGTCGACTACGTCGGTCCGCTCGAAGCAGGCGACCAGTGGGGCGGCTACATCGCAGCTCACCCGGGTGACCTCGACAACTTCAACAACGCCTACCGTACGAACAATACGGTCAAGTTCACGAGCGTGAACTACGCCGGCCTGACGTTCGGCGGCACGTACAGCTTCGGTGGCCAGGCAGGCAACTTCTCGGCGAACCAGATCTGGTCGTTGGGCGCTGGCTACAACAACGGTCCCCTCGTCCTCGGCGTTGGTTACCTGAACGCACGCACGCCGAACGCTACCGGCGGCCTGTTCAACAACAGCGGCACGGTTTCGCCGCTGACGGGTGCAGCCGGCGTTACGGGCACGACATTCAACACGGTGTACGGCGGCTTCGCTTCGGCCAACACGTACCAGGTCATCGGTGCAGGCGGCGCGTACACGTTCGGCGCAGCGACGTTCGGCTTGACGTACTCGAACGTCAGCTTCCGCAACCTCGGCTCGACCTCGGCGTCGATCTTCGAGCGCGGCACGAATGCCAACTTCAACAACGTCGAAGCGAACGTCAAGTACCAGTTCACGCCGGCCCTGCTGGCAGGCTTCGCGTTCGACTACACGGACGGCAGCAGCGTCACGCGTGCGAACGGCTCGAGCGACGGCGGCGCGAAGTACTTCCAGTACGCGCTGGGCACGGACTACTTCCTGTCGAAGCGCACGGACGTCTACCTGATCGGCGTGTACCAGCACGCTACGGGCACCGACTCGACGGGCAAAACCGCTGTTGCCTCGATCAACAACCTGACGCCGTCGAGCACGAACAACGTGTTCACGGCTCGCATCGGTATCCGTCACAAGTTCTAATAAGAACAGTCGCTGTAATCTCGAAGGCGCCTCCGGGCGCCTTTTTTCTTTGGAGCGTCGCTTTGTTTCGCGACGATGCGCGTATAAAAAAAGCGGCCTGCCCTCGATGGGCAGGCCGTTTCTCACTCACTTCCCGCTTGAATCGTGCCTTCAGGCGCGACCGTCGCGCAGCTCGCGGCGCAGGATCTTGCCGACGTTGCTCTTTGGCAGATCATTGCGGAACTCGATGATCTTCGGCCGCTTGTAGCCGGTGAGCTGTGTCTTGCAGTACTCGAACACATCCTTGTCGGTGAGCGCCGGGTCCTTCTTGACGATGTAAAGCTTCACCGCCTCGCCCGAATTCTGGTCCGGCACGCCCACCGCCGCCACTTCGAACACGCCCGGCAACTTCGCCACGACGTCCTCGACTTCGTTCGGATAGACGTTGAAGCCCGACACCAGAATCATGTCCTTCTTGCGGTCGACGAGCTTGATATAACCACGCGCATTCATGAGGCCGACGTCGCCCGACTTGAAGTAGCCGTCCGACGTCATGACCTTCGCGGTTTCTTCCGGACGCTGCCAGTAGCCCGCCATCACCTGCGGCCCGCGGATACAGATCTCGCCGGCCTCGCCGATCGGCAGTTCGTTGCCGGCGTCGTCGCGAATCGAGATTTCGGTGGAAGGCAGCGGCAAGCCAATCGTGCCGGTGTATTCCGTTGCCGTGACCGGATTGCAGGTCACACTGGGTGAGGTTTCCGAGAGACCATAGCCTTCGACGATCGGCGTATGTGTGCGCTCGTACCAGCGCTTGGCCACGGCTTCCTGCACCGCCATACCGCCTCCGTTTGCCACGAGCAGATGCGTGAAGTCCAGATTGCCGAAATCCGGATGGTTGAGCATCGCGTTATAGAGCGTGTTGACCGCGGGGAAACACGTGATCGAATAGCCGTGCAGCTCCTTGACCATCCCGCCGATATCGCGCGGATTCGGAATCAGGACCGCGAGACCGCCGGTGCGCAGCGTCAGCAACCCGCAAACGGTCAGCGCGAACACGTGATACAGCGGCAGCGCCGCGACCGTCACCGGCTGCGCACCGGACGGCAATTTTTCGAGGGCGGGCTCGGTCCATGCCGCCGACTGCAGCACGTTGGCGACCAGATTGCGATGCAGCAGCGTCGCGCCCTTGGCCACACCGGTCGTGCCGCCCGTGTACTGCAGGAAGGCGACGTCTTCGGGCGTCTGCTCGACGCGCTTGAAGCCTTTGCGTGCACCTTCGGCGAGCGCGTCGTTGAAGCTCACGTAGCCGGGCAGGTTCCAGACAGGCACCATCTTCTTCACGCGCCGCACGACGAAATTGACGATGAAGCCCTTCGCGCCGAGGAGATCGCCCATCGCCGCGACCAGCACGTGCTTCACGCGCGTATTGGCGATGACCGCGCTCACGGTCCCGGCGAAATTCTCGAGGACGACGATCGCTTCGGCGCCGCTGTCCTTCAACTGGTGTTCGAGCTCGCGCGGCGTGTAGAGCGGGTTCACGTTGACGACGACGTATCCCGCGCGCAGCACTGCGGCAAGCGCAACCGGATACTGGAGCACGTTGGGCATCATGAGCGCGATGCGCGCGCCACGCGCGATGCCGCGCGACTGGAACCATGCGGCCAGACGCTGGGAGAGTTGGTCCAGCTCACCGTAGGTGATCGTCTTGCCCATGCACGCAAACGCGGGCTTTGCACGGAATTCGCTGAAGCTCTCCTCGAGCAGCGCCGTAATGGACGCGTAACGGCTCGCGTCGATTTCAGCGGGAACGCCGGGCGGGTACGATTTCAGCCAGACTTTTTCCATGCAGCGTCTCCTCCTTGATTTTTCGAATGGTCGTGCTAAAAAATGGGATCGTAGCATGACGCCCCAGCTTTTATGTCAGCAAATCAGCGAGTTAGAAAGGCCCCTCGAACGCGTGTGACGGGGCTAGCGGTGTCGTGAGGCGCTCTCAGGCGCGCTCGACCTCGACCAGGCAATCGTAGAAAGTCGCCGAGCCGCCAAGGTCGGTGAGCGCCTGGCTCGTCACCTCGTTGGCATTGCGACCGTCCGGTGCAAGCTTCTTCCACCAGATCGACAGGCCCACCACGAGGCCGGTGCGCGCCCTATCGGTCACACGCGCCCGCGCGCGCATCGAGCCGCGGTCGTTGAACACGCGAACCTCGTCGCCGTCGGCGATCTCGCGGCGGGCGGCGTCGGCCGGATGGAGGTCCACGTGCGGCTCGCCTTCGGTCGCGCGCAGGCTCTCCACGTTCACGAAGGTGCTGTTGAGGAAGTTGCGCGCCGGCGGCGAGATCATCGCGAGCGGATAGCGCGCAGCGAGTTCGGGCGCGCCATCCGCCGACTCGTGCGGCGGCAGATAATCGGGCAGCGGGTCGAGCCCAGCCTGCGCAAGCGCCTCGCTATGGAACTCGCACTTGCCCGTGGGCGTGCGAAAACCGCCGTTCGCGAACGGTGCTTCGGGAATGTTCAGCTTCAGCCAGCCGTCGCGCTTGAGCGCCGCCCAATCGGCGCCGCCCAGTGCGGGATCGCTCCAGTCGAATGCGTGGGCCGCCACGTCCTCATCGCTTTCGAACAGCGCCGGCTCGGTGAGGTTCATCGCGCGCGCGATTGCGCGGAAGATTTCGGTATTCGGCCGCGCCTCGCCAACGGGCGCAATGGCAGGCAGGTTCGCCATGACGTACGTGTGCCCGTAGGACTTGTGCACATCGAGATGTTCGAGCTGGGTCGTAGCAGGCAGCAGCAGGTCGGCGTAATCGGCGGTGTCGGTCTGGAACTGCTCGAGCACGATGGTAAAGAGGTCCTCGCGCGCGAAGCCGGCGGCGACCTTCGCCGACTCGGGCGCAACCGCAACCGGATTCGAGTTGTAGACGACGATTGCCTCGACCTTCGGCCCGAATGCGGCATCGCCTGCGTGCGTGAGTGCGTCGCCGATCTGATTCATGTTGACGATGCGCGGCTGATGCTGCGGCCAGCCCGGAATCAGATCCGGCCGCTGGAGCGCGTTCGTATCGACAGGGGCCCAGCCCGACGACGACAGCAGCACGCCGCCCGCGCGGTCGCGCCAGGCGCCGGTCAACGCGGGCAGGCAGGCGATGGCGCGTACGGCGTTGCCGCCGCCGCGCACGCGTTGCAAGCCATAGTTCATGCGGATTGCCGCCTTGCGCGTCGAGGCATAGAGGCGCGCGAGATCGACGACGACCTGTTCCTCGATGCCGCAGATCTCAGCGACGCGCGCGGGCGTGTAGGTGAGCGCGCGCGCCTTCAGCGCGTCGAAGCCGTGCGTGTGGGCCGCGATGTAATCGTGGTCGAGCCGGTCTTCTGTGATCAGCACATGCATCATGCCGAGCGCGAGTGCGCCGTCTGTGCCGGGCTTGAGCGCAATGTGCTGGTGGCACTTCTCGGCTGTCAGCGAACGATAGGGATCGATCGCGATCAGCCTCGCGCCGTTGCGCTTCGCTTCCTGTGCGCGGGTCCAGAAGTGCAGGTTCGACGCGATCGGGTTGGCGCCCCAGATCAGAATCACTTCGCTTTCCGCGAAATACTCCGTGAGCATGCCGAGGCTCGAGCCGAACGTATAACGCAGGCCGGCGGCGCCCGCCGCCGCGCAGATCGCGCGATCGAGACGCGACGCACCGAGCTTGTGGAAGAAACGCTGGGCGATGCTATCGCCCTGAACGAGTCCCATCGTGCCGGCGTAGCTGTATGGCAAGATCGCTTCGGGCGCGCGCTGCGCAATCTCACCGAGGCGTTCGGCTGCGATCCGGTTGGCCTCATCCCAGCTGATCGGCTCGAAATGCCCTTCCCCCTTGCGGCCGACGCGCTTCATCGGCTGAGTCAAACGCTTCGGATGATGAACGCGCTCGGCATAGCGGGTCACCTTCGTGCACAGCACGCCCTGCGTGGGCGGGTGGTCGGGGTCGCCGCTCACCTTGATCGCCCGGCCGTTTTCGACGGTCACGCGCATCGCGCAAGTATCGGGACAATCGTGCGGGCAAACTGCACGGGCAAATTCGGCTGGGGCGTTCATCGGAAATCCGTGGGTAAGACGTTCTGTGGTATGTGCGATTTTATTATGTCCGGGGCGCCCGCCCCGCACGCACCCGGTGGGTTGCCGCGAAAAAAAAGGTTCGGCGTAGAATGGTCCGTCTAGACCCGGCCTGGTTTGGAGACAAAGGCCGGGCACCCACTTTTTGAGCACCGTCCGCCATGAAACTGATTCCGGAAATCCAGGCCGCCCAAGGCGAAATTCAGGGCCTCCGACGAACGATCCACGCACATCCCGAACTACGCTACGAAGAAACCCAGACCTCCGACCTCGTTGCAGCGAAGCTCACGGAGTGGGGCATTGAAGTGCATCGCGGCATGGGCAAGACCGGCGTCGTTGGCATGCTCAAGCGTGGCACTAGCAAGCGTATGGTCGGATTGCGAGCGGATATGGATGCGTTGCCGATCCAGGAACTCAACACGTTCGATCATCGCTCACGCAACGAAGGCAAGATGCACGCGTGCGGCCACGACGGCCACACGGCGATGCTGCTTGGCGCGGCGCAATATCTCGCACAACACGGTCAGTTCGACGGCACGATCGTCTTCATTTTCCAGCCTGCTGAAGAAGGCGGCGCCGGCGCCAAAGCCATGATCGAAGATGGTCTGTTCAAGCAATTTCCTGTCGACGCCGTTTTCGGCATACACAACTGGCCTGGCATGCCGGCTGGCTACTTCGGCGTGACCGAAGGGCCAATTATGGCTTCGAGCAATGAGTTTCGCATTGAAATCAAGGGTGTAGGTTCGCACGCGGCGTTGCCGCACAACGGCCGGGATCCGGTCTTTACTGCGGTGCAGATCGCGAACGGATTACAGAGCATCATCACGCGCAACAAAAAACCGCTCGATACGGCCGTGCTCTCAATCACGCAGATTCACGCCGGCGATGCGGTCAACGTGGTGCCTAACACGGCATGGATTGCGGGAACGGTGCGGACGTTCACGACGGAAACGCTTGATTTGATCGAGTCGCGGCTGCGCAAGATCGCCGAGAGTACGGCGGAGGCGTACGACTGCTCGGTCGACATCACCTTCCATCGCAACTATCCGCCGACGGTGAACAGTAGCGCAGAGGCGCAGTTCGCGGCAGAAGTCATGCGGGAGGTGGTCGGTGACGATCACGTTGATGCGAACGTCGAGCCGACCATGGGCGCGGAGGACTTCTCGTTCATGCTGCTGGAAAAGCCCGGTTGCTACGCGTTTCTCGGCAACGGCGAAGGTGGCCATCGGGATGCGGGCCACGGCGCTGGTCCTTGCATGCTGCACAACGCGAGCTATGACTTCAACGATCAACTGCTGCCGGTGGGATCGTCATTTTGGGTGCGCCTGGCGACGAAATTTCTGGCTCAGCAGTGAGGCGGGGTATCAACGTAAAAAGCCGTCCCGTGGACGGCTTTTTTGTTTCCTGCCTCGCGTCGAGCATTCAATTTTCCGCGCGCCCAAACGCCAGAACCCCGGCTCTCTTTCGGAGAGACCGGGGTTCTGGACGTTACAGCATAAGGAGCCTGACGATTACCTACTTTCACACGGGCAATCCGCACTATCATCGGCGTGGTGCTGTTTCACGGTCCTGTTCGGGATGGGAAGGGGTGGGACCAGC